>JABIPD010000026.1 GCA_018698735.1 Candidatus Jacksonbacteria bacterium
AAGCACATCTGCTAAATATTCCAAGGGATTGTGTTCATGTCTAGTAGCAGAGGCGAGGAAAGTATAAATCATTGCGCCCCATTCAGCACCTTGTTCAGAACCAGCGAAGAGATAATTTTTTCGACCTAAGGCAACAGGTCTGATAGCGTTTTCGACTAAATTATTATCAATTTCAACGCTGCCATCTTCTAAGTACCGTTCAATTTTCCACCATTGACCAATGGCGTATCGGATGGCAATACCAATAGCTGATTTAGGCAGCACTTGCTTAGAATCATATTCTTCGTCTAAATAAGTCTTTAGCTCCGTCATAATAGGAGCAGCTTTCTGCTGGCGTAATTCGAGTCTTTGAGCAGCGGTGTACTTTTCTTTACGAGCATGGTCTTCAATTTTATACAATTGCTGAATCATGCCCAATACTTTTGTGGCTCGCTGCTTATCATTGTTTAATGCATCAAAAAACTTGCGCCGCACATGTGCCATACAGCCATATAAAGTAACATGGTCTAGTTTATCAAACTCGGTATAGACACCAAGACCGTCGGTTTGTAAATTGCCAGAAAAATTCTTTAAATGTTCGACAGGGTATTTTCGCCCTCGACCCTTGTCAAAGATGAATACTACTTGATTATCTATTGGATCATAATAGACCCAATAATAACCCTGATGGGCTTTACCTTTTTTACCCGACTTTTTAACTTTTAATACTTTAATGGTCGTTTCATCTCCTTGTAAGTAGGGTTTGGAGAAATGATGTTTACAAAAAGCATCGTATAATGGTTTTAATAAGACACACGTTTTGGCTATCCACCCATTAATAGTGGTGGTTTTTATATCGATCTCTGATCGTTGGAACATTTTGACTTGCCGATAATATGGTAAGTGGTCTACAAATTTGCTGACCAACAGGTAAGCTAATAATCGAGCCGAAGGAATACCTTTATCTATTGGTCTGGATGGTAAATTTGCTATGATAATAGCCTGGGCTACGTCTTCCTTTTTTGCTTTAGGATTAGCGTAAATTGGCCGAATTATACGAATTATCTGAAAGACAGGAGGAATAATGTCCAGGATATCCGTCGTCTCGTCCCGTATCTTAACCATCTCTGTAGTATCTACTGATGGTTCTATGATAATTTCTACAACAGGTAAATTTTCTGGTAAAGGAATCCGTCCACCTTCTTTTTTACCTCTTTTAGGTTTATTTCTTTGGTAGGTAATTTCTTCTTTTTCTACCTCCTCAACTCCTTTTCCCGCCAGTTCATTAAATAGCGACATCTGGTTGCTAATTTGCTCAGGAGTAAAGCGTTCAGAAGTCGAACCAAATAGCATCTTTTGCAGTTTGGAAATTACAAACTCTTTGTACTCCAGCTCTTGCTTTAGTACCTTATTCTCTTGTTTTAGAGACCCATTTTCTGCTTGTAATTCAGGTTTCGACATCCCTGTAAATATAACACTTTCTTACCTATTTTGCCTTGTTTTTCTACCTGTTTTTTAGACTTTTTATCCTGTTTTTCCTAGCTCAAAACGTTTCCGTTTTTTTACTGATTCCAACTCTACTCCTTCCAATATTAACACCAATTGATGCCAACTAAGCGGAGCTGATTTCCCTGTTATTTTCGGCAGTTGAAACGTACCACTTTCTAATAACTTATAATACAATACAAAACCGCCTGTTTCCCATACCAGTAGTTTCATCCTATCTCTTCTCCGATTTAGAAAGATAAATACTGCCCCACTCAAGGGATTTTTATCTAATTCATTCCGAACTAATCCACTTAAGCCATTAAAACCCTTGCGCATATCAGTCGGCTCGGAATACATATAATAGTGCTGATGACTGTTTAGGCTAAACATGACTACCTAGTTTTATTAACGTGGATAGATATTCACTATTTACCTGTCCGCTCAAATTTAGCCGTACCCCATTCGGATAGTACAAGGATATATTGCCTTCAACTGGTGGACTTACTTCTATCGAAACAAATTTACCTGTTTTATTAGCCAGCTTTTTTGAGCCTGTTTCCGTCTCGTATTTGTTGACCCAATAAATGAAGGTATGTAATTTGATGTCCTGAATCTGGCAAAAATTTGTCTTGCTCTTGCCACTCTCCTGCCAAGATTTTACTAATGGATACATTTCTGCTTTTTTTCTTTGCCGCATTTTTTTTTTACAAAGGTAGCAACTGTTTTTGCCCTAGGAAAGATGGGGTTTAAAGCATGCTTACCCACGTTCAGTATACGGAAAATCTTTTTGATGGACTAAAGGAGTCAATAATTCAATCGTCTTTCGATAGTTCTGATTAGCATAAGCAGTCATGGCAGCCTTCCAATTTTGAG
>JABIPD010000018.1 GCA_018698735.1 Candidatus Jacksonbacteria bacterium
AGACGAACTTTCCGAACGAATTTTTCTTATGCATTGTAATCTTCTCAAAAAAAGAAACCAATCCTAAAAATGACACCACAAATAGAAGTTAAAAATCTTACCAAACGATTCAAAGATGTCGTTGCTATCAACGATATTTCTTTTTCTATCCAAAAAGGCGAGATAGTAGGATTACTTGGCCCCAATGGAGCTGGGAAAACAACAACCATGCACACACTGCTAGGGCTTATTACCCCAACAGCTGGCACTATAAACATGCTGGGCAAGGAATTTAAATCGAATAGAGAAGATATTCTAGGCAGGATTAATTTTTCTTCTGCTTATATTCAATTCATGAGTCAGCTGACGATATGGGAAAACTTATATGTCTTTGCTCGATTATATAATATCTCAGACGCACGGAAAAAAATCTCCTCATTGCTTGAGCTTATGGAGATTTCGCACATGAAAAAAACACTTTTCGGTAAACTTTCATCTGGGCAGAAAACACGTGTTATTTTGGCAAAAACACTTTTAAACGATCCAGAAATTTTATTACTCGACGAACCAACTGCAAGCCTAGATCCAGATATTGCAGATAAAGTACTCTCCACCCTTAAAAATATTCATACGGAAAAAAACGTAACCATTCTTTATACCTCCCACAACATGGCAGAAATAGAGGAACTTTGCGAAAGGGTTATCTTCCTGCATAAAGGAAGCATTATCCACCGCGGCACCCCACATGAGCTTACTCGTATTATTCCCGACTATTCGTTGTATATAACAACAACCAATAATAGTGAAGACATAGAAGCATTTAAAAAGAAATTCTCAGACTACACAATAAAAGAGCCAACTGCTGGACATCTTCAAATTCAAACCCACGAGAAAGAGCTTCCAGAGCTTTTGCAAAAAGTAATGAAAGAAAATTTACACCTTACAAATATAGATATTAAAAAACCAGATTTAGAGGACGTGTTTATTAAATTCAGCAGAGAAACAAAAGTGGGGTAGTCAAAAAGTTATAATTATCGACTTAAAACGCTTACCAGGAATCAATCTCTCCTTCGTCATCCAACTTGCCCCGTCCGTAGTCTACCTGAAGGAGTGACAGGGAGGAGACTGCGTGTCGACGAAGGATCTCTGCAGTGTCACCAGCAAGTAAGACCCAGATTCTTCGCTTGCCGCAAGCTCTGAATGACGAATAGAAGGAGTATTATGAACGACCTAGCCTGAGTCTCAAACGAGCATATGAAATTCCATCGCATTTGGGCAAGTGCCCTACATTATATCTACACACAAAAACGAAGCATCCCACGAACGATGGATATTTTGTATTGGCCGATTTTAAATATTCTCTTATGGGGATTTTTAAGTGTATTCCTTCTCCAACAAAGCGAGGGAGTTCCAAATATTGTGGCCTTTTTACTTGGCGGGCTTATTTTGTGGCAAATCTTCTCACGAGCTCAGCAAGACATTTCCATCCATTTTCTTGAAGATATATGGAACAGAAATCTTATTAACCTTTTTGTTTCTCCACTCACAAACTTTGAGTATATATTATCGTTTGTGTTAATGAGTATTGTAAAAGTTATCCTTACTGGAATTGTTATGGGCGTTATCACCCTCGTTTTGTATCAGTTCAATATATTCACTTTCGCATGGGAATTGCTTCCTTTTATAATAAATCTTTTTTTCTTTGGCTGGATTGTTGGGTTATTTATTATGGCAATGATAATCCGCTGGGGGACAGACGCTCAAATACTAGCGTTTTCTTTTGCCTTCCTGTTGCAACCATTCTCAGCTGTATTTTATCCTATCTCAATCTTACCAATAGGAGCTCAGGTAATCGGTTATTTATTGCCTTCTACGTATGTGTTTGAGGGAATGAGAACAATTCTTGCTGGCGGTGCATTTCCTGGTAACATGGCACTACTAGCACTCATCTTTAACCTTGGATATTTAGTTTTATCTATCCTTCTTTTTAGGTTCATGTTTAATAAGGTCCTAGAAAAAGGACTCTTGACAAAGCTTGAATAATTTCGGGTTTTAAGCTAGGATGTGCACGACTCTAAAGCACTCCCATGCACGACACATTAAACACAAATCCCCCTAAAACAAGGCTTTATCGCCTGGTAGAGATGTCACCAGGAATAGCAACCTGGATTACTATTTTTGGGGCATTGTTAAGCTCTTATTTTGCACCGCTTTGGGCGGTCTATATTGTCATTGTGTTCGATGTATACTGGATTATTAAAGTTCTGTACTGGGTTATTCATCTCTTTCACTCCTATAAACGTTATTTGCAAACCGCTCAAGTAGACTGGCTCCATAAACTTCAGGATCACCCTAAACACACAGAAATGCTCCATGTTGTTTTTCTTCCTACTTATAAAGAGGGGAAAGACATTATAGAACAGACTATCCAGGCACTTTCAAAATCTACCTTCCCAACACAAAGAATAGTACCGGTTCTAGCTTTAGAGGAAAAAGACAGTGAACGAGCTGTACCTATAGCAGAAGATCTAAAACAAAAATACAAGCATATATTTTTTGACTTTCTTATAACGGTTCATCCATATGGTAAAGCAGGAGAAATTCCAGGAAAGGGATCTAACACCAACTGGGCTGGGCATCAAATAACACAATGGTTAAAAGATAATCATTCAGAAATCCCTCACGAAAATATTATTGTCTCTTCATTCGATATCGACAGCGTTGTAGC
>JABIPD010000032.1 GCA_018698735.1 Candidatus Jacksonbacteria bacterium
AGGAACTCGATTGCGCGCCAGAATCTACCCGTGCTTCTACTTTTATCCTATCTTCTTCTTTTACATCGTACACGTACACGGTCTCTATTGTTTTTAAAACCTGTTTTTCTTCTTTCTCTTCTTTTTTCTTTGGTTGGTGCTCTGCAAACAACTCTTTCGAAATCCGAATCCCCTGGCTTGCGTCTTCTACTTCGAGTCCTCGAACTCTTCGTAGTCTATCTTTAAGGCCAGCTCTATTTGCTATCTGAATAGAAAGCCCCGGGCGAGCGTTTACTTCTAACACCACCGGGCCTTTATCTTTTGCCAGCACAATATCTACCCCCAGGTACCCAAGTTTGCTTGCTTTTTGTGCACGGATAGAAAGCTCTAAAATATCGTCCCAATTTGGGATTTTAAATCCTTCGATAACCTTTTTATCGCCAGGGAGCGTAATATATTTATCGTACTGAATAGCGTGTGTTGTTTTGCCGGTTGCAATATCTATACCTAACCCAATACCTCCGGTATGCAAATTTGCTTTCCCCTGAGAATCTTTTGTTGGCAGGCGAAGCATTGCCATTATAGGAACCATATTATACACCACCACCCGAATATCTGGCACACCTTTATAGGCTATAGCTTTAAATAACGGGTCGTTGGAAAGCCGTTCTTCTATATAGGCTACGTCTGGGGTGTTGGAAAGCGAAAACTGGCCGTCGAGAATATCTTGGATATGAGCTTTTATTCGTACCAAGCCAACAGGATCGCCATTCGAGTTTATCCATTCACCGTTTTTGTCACGGGCGTAGGTAATTAAAATCCCTTCACCACCAAATCCCCTATTTGGTTTTACCACAAAACTATCCGGCAGTTTGGTAAAATCGACGGCATCTAAATCTTTCTTTGTTGCAATAATCGTATACACTTTTGCTGTTGGAATATCTGCCTCTTCGAGATGTTTTTTTGTAAGCAATTTGCTATCTGCAATATAGACTGCCTTTTTTTTATTATGAGGTCGCAAAAACTCAATATTCCGGGAATTCATTCCCAGCATAACTTGTCGTGCTTTTGCAAAATCGAGAATTTTCATACATTTATTCTATTCTTCGCGGTCTTCTCTTTCTTTTTTAGGAATAGCTTTTGGAGAAGCCAGTGTAGAAATAACCTCTCTAAATCTGTAATACTCTAGTAATCTGAGGCCATGCCATTTACCAAGAAGTACATTAATAAAAATTGTCGTTAAAACAATTTCTGGATAGCTTAATATAAGATCTCTTAAGAATGACCATTCAATAATATAATACCCAACAACAGAAATTGCGATGGTCTCTAACGTAATAACAAACGCATGTTTGGTACCTTCTTCCATTTGAACTTTTACAAATTCCTCAACCAGCACAATCAAAATTAAAATCGGGAAAATAGACACCACCAACAAATTCAAAGTCGGCATGAAGGTGCTTACAAACAACAGAATAAGCGCCGCAAAACTTACAGTAGTAAGCACAATAGCTACACGCGGCAAATACATAAGCCGTAATTTTTTAAACTGAATCCTCATTACGGTTCCGACAGCAAGAATAACAGCCAGCGTAATAAGCCCTTCGTATAAACCAGTAGTAGCGAGCGTAATTGCCAAAATGGTTGGAATATAGATACCAAATGTTTTAATACCAATAAACTGACGAGAAAACGCCATTAAGGTCGCGATAATCGGCAGGATAAGGATAAGAAATACCGTATCTACAGATACGCCACGATTCACCAGCGAATTAATAAACACCGAAAGAAAATTCCATGGCGTTAAATGGCTGACATCTCTCCTGGAGTGAATTCCAAGAATACGGAATTTCTCCCCACTTCTTTGTACATTTTCTATAACAGCATCGTTCTTTGTATCTCTCACTATTTGGTGGATAAGATTCGAAGGCGCAAGCAACACATATTGCGGGGTTAATAAATCGTATACTGGCTGAGCCAGCAATGCGACAATATTCGATTGGCTTTCATCTATAATAACAACTCCTTTTTTAGAAAAATCTCCTAAACTTTTTGCCGTCTGCCCAAACCGCTGAAGTGCGTTAATGCCGGTTGTTCCTTTTGTCCAAACAATTAAAGCCTTCGAGCGTTTAATTTCCGAAGCTCTTTCTAGCATTTGGTTAGCGAGATTATTTTCTGCTACAAAATCTGAGCCTTCGTTTGGCACTACTAATTGATACACCAAAAAATCGCTTTTCTGAGAAAAAGAAACAAACGACAATAGCTCTTCCTGAGGGATGTCGTCGGAATGAATAAGGAAAATTGCCTCCTCCATTATGCTTACTTTTACTTGTGCGGTGTCTTGAGTATTTAAATCGAGGTCGTTAATAAAAAGTGTTACTGTGTAGTCGCCGGTTTTTTTATAGCTATGTGCCGCAGTTTTTCCGAAGGCTCTGTTTTCGTCTCCAAAATCCCAGACATATTCTAAATTCTCGCGCCGTACTGGCACGGTGGAGTTTTCAGCAGAAAAATACACCTCAGAATTTACGAGCTCTACACGAGTGCCTCCAGCATCTACCTCTATAGGAAGAATAATTTGGCCTAATACTTCGCCTTCTTCATCTATAATATCTCCTTCTTCTGTAACCGTGGTGTTTTCTGGATATTCAGCTCCGTCTATAAAAACCGGCTCCTGAGCAAAAACAGCCGCTGGAAACGGCATTATCAATACAAAAATAAACGCAAATAGAAAGCATTTTTTGAATACGGACATATAAAATAAGTTATATACTAGCCCATATATTGTGGCATAAAGGGGGTGGAAAATCAATCAACTTTCCACAGCCATAATTTGACAAAGAGAAAGCCGCCTGTTTACGTTTTGCAACGTTAACGGCGGCTAAAAGGGTTTCGTGTTGACGGCGATAGTGCCGTTCGAGCTGGGGTTGGCTCAGCTCTATTCGTTCTGGCGATCAAGCCCTGATTGCACCACAGCGAGCGCAAGCTCGAGAATGATATCTCCTCTGGGACAGTAGGCATCGCTCATGGAGTAGAACGAAGGTTGCGCGGGATACAGGTCTATATCCTTTCTCATGATCTCCTCGGCTGCAAACCGAAAGTCAAGCTCTATGAGAGTAGCCAACCTCATATGAACGCTGACAACCTGTGTCCGGTGGTAAGGTCCCCATGTGTACTCGTAATACCGAAAGACCCTCACAAGACCAGTGGAGCATCCAATGTTCTTGTTGATTGTTGAGTTCCTGTCAAGAGGGTACAGATGCCGGTTCGCCGTTCCTGGCTCAGGACGTGGATCTATTGTCTCAACGACCAACGAAAAATCGCTACGCTCGGGAAGCCTCCCAGTATCAAAGATGCCACCAGTGAGTTCATAGAGCGGAGGGAGTTCATTGTATTCAACAGGGCCGCTTCTTACTTCATTAAGAAGCGTCTGGAGCTCTCCAATGGCGACAAGAGAGACGAGCTGGAGCTCGACTTCCTTAAACTGCATCCGTACCCAAGGGTCGATGGACCGAATGTCGTTCATCCACGACACCTCTAGAACTCGGGATCTCTCCTGCCAGTTGTCTTCTACATTAACAGAATAGACGAGCAGGCCTGCACCTTCCTCTCTCTTCCCGATGAAGGAAACCGTACGCTCAAAAACGTACTCTTCGCTGGCGCTGACCCGAAGCGTTAGCCTTCTGAGCCGGCGCATATCTCCACCGGAAAGAAACTCCGTCTGAAATTCGACAGTTGCTTCGACCGTATCGCCAGCTTCGTTCTGGAACACCACGGAAGGGGTGTTATACGGGTCGAGCGACGGAATCAGATCGAGGTGAGCCGTAAAGCCCCTTACCACTCCTTCTGAATCGACTCCGTTGAGGAACGCGGTGTGAAACCAGTTGTCTTGATCTGAGTTGACGGCCGGACTGGTAGCGTACGCCGATCCGACTGCGAGAACGACTATTGTCGCGGCGACGAGAAACCTGCGAAAGAACATGCGTATCTCCGTTCACGTACGATATGAGAGTTACGTAGCTAAAAAAACCTTCCCACAAACAAACAAAAAAGTCAACGCTCTATAAACACTGACTTCTTTGCTTTGCCCTCACTAGCTACTAATCATTTCCCATTGCTGGTCTATTTCTTCTACAGTTAAAACTCCTTCCATTACTCCTCTAAATATCCTCTCTTTTGTTTTAATGTCCCATAACTCATCTGGCCCGCCAGATGCTTGTGTTCGTTTCCATTTATCAAAAATTCTTTTAACACCATCCAAAGGAACACTCACTAATACAATGTCATCAACCGGGTGATCACCACTTCTTCGAAATTGATTTTTTGTTCTATCAATTTGTTTTAATTTAGCAGTGCGCTTTGCTTGAGTTTGGTCAATGGTAAATTGAACTCCAAGCCGCTCGGCTTCTTCTCCTTCTCTCGCAGAAACTTCAACGCCTCGAGCTCGAGATTTTCTACGAATAATAAAATCTAGCTTTTGCTCTACATCTTGATACACATCTGCAGTTTCTACATCAAAATCTACGCCATAATCGTATGTTAATTTCTTTAAAAAAATCTCAACCATCTTTTCTGCTATCAATCCAGGTTTTTCAACTCTTCTTTCTTTGTCTTGCTTAATAATATCGTACGTTGGCGCATTGTACCCCCTATCCATTTCATCTGCGATAATTTGCTGGTCTAAAAGATCTTGCAGCCTTCTTCTTGCTTCCTCTACTAAATATTTTTTTCTCACAACCTTAGGGACAGAGCCTGCATCAAAAGAATAATCTATCCCCCAACTTCCATCTGTCATAATAGCGCCAAGAGAAACTGATTCACCGTCAACAACATACTCATCTCCCTGCTTCTCTACCCGCCTGGCTCCTTCTGGAGCCTTAATCTTGTCCACATTACGAAGATCACTTCGCAACTCATCCATTATATTCTGCTTTACTGCTTGCCAAAAAAACACCTGCTGCTGGGCGTCTAATGACAACTCTCTTCCGCCAGTAGCTTTATCCATGGCGGCAGCATACTCATCTTCCACTTCATCCCATTCTGCTTGGTCGAAATCTATTTCTTTTTTCTTTTTTAGCTCGGTAGATCTTTTTGCGATATCTCCAAATGCGTGTAATTTATTCTCTAAACCTCTTCTCATATAATTTAATCTTCCCAATAGGAAAGATGCTTAGCATCTGAATAATAATCATCGTCAAACGAATGAAAAATGCTTTCTATATGGCGTTTGGCAATGGTTGCGTAACCTGTTTTTTTAAACCTTCGGTTACTGGTTACAATATGCCCTTTGTTTATAATACCAAATTTTTTGCGTTTTACCTTTTTTGTAAGTCTGTAATCTTCTGCGTATAAATGCGCCTCGTTAAAGCCACCAAGCTCCTCAAACTTTCCGCGGTCGAACATCATAAACATTCCTGAGGCATATGGAAGCATATACCGAGATAAATACTGTGCAACATTCCCCATCCCATAAAACACGTTATCTAAGGTGCCGCCGTCGCGAGCCCAAATATTGGTGGTAGCGCAATCGAGACGTTTGCGTTTCATCTTCTTTAACACATTCGAAATTAACGCTTTATTCTTTAGTTCTATATCGGCATCGAGAA
>JABIPD010000115.1 GCA_018698735.1 Candidatus Jacksonbacteria bacterium
CAACTTGGGCTCGAAGCCGAAGCCCCACCAACATCTACTTCTAAATACAATGTCTGGTTAAAATCGATAGTCGAAAGACTTGTTCCGCTCACGCTTCCTATCATTACACTAAATAACCCATTCACGGTTGGCACCATTTGATCCGATCCGGTTCCATCACACGTCGCACCGCTATCTGGGCTGTAACAATGTGTTTCTGTCCAGATTGGGTCGCCACCAGCAGCACACGTTGCGCCAGTACATAAATCGAATCGTATGTTATAGCTATCGTCTGCTACTGCTATGTCGCTGGTGTTGGTTAACTTACCTTGATAATTAATTTCATAATTTAAAGCAGCGTTTGCAACACCAAAACTTCCGGCGCTTATGCCGGTTATCATTACTAACAAAACCATGATGTAAAAAAGCTTTCTCATGGGCGTAATTCTTCCTCTATAGTATACCACGACGATACTGCCTATTTATTTCTTAAAAATGTGGACAACCGATACATAAAAACGGCTCATTCGTGAGCCGTTTAACAAGGCATGCAAAACTCTCCCCAGTCACTTCGCTTTCAGCTACGGACGGGGCAAGCCTAACCCTCTCTTATGCAAAGAGAGGGGATATCTCCCGCAACTAGAGGACCTTTATGCAAAAGGAAAGGTCGGAAACGCTCCCCCTCTTTGCATAAGAGGGGGCCGGGGGGAGTTTCATTCATTTCCTTCCAACCGTTTACAACTAAAATAAACAGTCTGCACGACATCATCTATATTCTCAAAAATTTCTTTGCTATTAAATCTTTCCACATGAATTCCAACAGACGCTAGGTACTCCTGTCGATTTTTATCATACTCAAATTTCCCTTCATGAGATATTCCATCAACCTCTATGGCTAACTTCAATTTTGGACAATAAAAATCGACAACATATTTTGAAATACTATATTGCCGGAAAAATTTATATCCTAGCTGTTTTCTTCGCAGTCGTTGCCAGAGAATGTTCTCACCCTTTGGCATTTCTTTTCGTAAAATTTGACGGAGTATTTTTTTATTTCTGTCGTTATACATAAATAACCCTCCCCAGCCCTCCCTTGAGGCAAGAGAGGGAGTATAGCAGCCCCCTCTTTGCATAAGAGGGGGATTAAAGGGGGAGTTTATGCTTTTAAAAAAACTACAAAGCAGTTGCCGTCGCAGTCACAGTCGCTTGATACGTCCCACCCGGAGTAATGTGAGATGAGCCAGATTCTACCCGCAATCGTATTGTTGTAGCAGTTCCAGATGGATGGTTTGGAGTAGTTGCAGACGCAACTTTTTCGTTTGAAGTATCGAAATCGTGCCAACAGCGAGAAGAAGTGTCGTTGCTGCTGGTATTACACGTAGAAGAAGCATTATCTAAATATTTCGCAATTAAATCAGTTCCTTCTGGAGTAAACCCAAATTCTGCGTCAGAAGAGGCCACAGACCAATCATAGTCTGGCGTACCACCAACAGCAGGCCCATAGTCTGCAATAGTGTCTACACCTACCTCACATCCACCGCTTACACATTGCATAGAAGGGTCGGTAGAAGATTTTACATAAAACTCATACCCAGCGTCTCCGTCTGTTGTAACCGTCCATACGGCAGTATCTTCTTTCTGGCCACCAGTAACGCCACCTAATCCGGCACTAAATGTTACATCTCCAGGTGCAGATAATGTAATAGTCCCCGGCTGCATTTGTTGGTATCCTGCGTGAATATTATAACTAGCACCCGTTGCTTTGCCCGACGAAATCTCTCCAGAGGTAAAATCGAGTTTATAGGTTGCAGAAGATATTCTATCATCACTTCCAGCATTTACAGAATCCGAAGGAATTTTATAACTCGCACTTGTCATGGCAGCAGAAACATACACCAACGGCAAGGCAACGACAAAAGCAGCTGCCAGGATTGTTCCTAACAGCCAAGCTTTTTTTGAATATTTATTTTTGTCTTGTCCCACCTCCATAAAATACTTCTAATCAGTATTATTTCACTCGAATTTTAATATGCTTATGTAGCCATTTTACAAGAATAACCAGTACTACAATCGCTCCAAATAAACCAAGTGCGAATTTCCATGGAATAACCCAAAAGGTAAAACTCTTTTCGTCTATAATATCTCCATAGCCTCTGTTTATCTCAAAATCTGCAGTATATTTTCCTAATCGAAACAACCCACTCTCCCAATCTACACTACGGAAACGCGTTGCCCCCGGAAGAGCAAACCAGGGCGGAATTTCTACCTGATCAACTACACTGCCCGTCATATTTGTTATGGTTGCAATTCCATAAGGAACTAAATAAACATTTCCTGTATTTTTATAATAAATATCTAGTGGAATATCACCACCAGAATATATTGATTGTTCTGTACCTACTTCTACCACCTCTCCAGCCTCGGTTACCGGACCACTCACTCTTACAAAAAACAATGTACCAAGCTGGGACTCTATTTTCACCTGACTAGCAACTCCGCCCTGTTCTAACTCTTGTTTTGGTGGCGAAGTCCGCAACAGAACAGCTCCCAACAAGTTTCCCGGCTCTGCATCTGCTGGAATAGAAATTGTTACTGGCATTACCATTCTTTCTCCGCTCTCTAACTCAAATTCTGAAAGTTCTGGATGTAAAAAATCTTTCAACGAATAAGGACCTCGTTTGTCCCCAAGCAATACAACCACATCTTTAGGGTCTTCGCCACCAGAAAAGTCCTCTATACTGACCTGAAACTCCATTCGCCTTCCAAGTCTATTAGAAATAAGCAACTCCCTGCTTGTTGTTTCTCCTGGGTCTAAAATTAATTCGGTTTTACCCGGCCCTAACACAAAATCGTTATTATTTGGTGAAACATCTATCTCTTCTATCCTATAGGCTTGTGCAAGTGGAGCAAAAAGAAACACCCCAATAATTATAATTACGGTGTATCCTGCTGTCTTTTTAAAAAATCGAG
>JABIPD010000117.1 GCA_018698735.1 Candidatus Jacksonbacteria bacterium
AATCCATCGCCATTCATATCTATTATAGTTGTTGGCTGGTCAGAGGATGCCCTATAAAACCAAGCATGAGGAATAAGATCGTTTGGTTTTCTGGTGTTTGAATAGGGTTCCCAGGTTGGTGCGTCATGAAAAATGTTTACATGAAACCCTGGAACATGATTTTCTGGAGTTGCAAACACTTTTTGTGCCCCGGTCCAGAGGCCATAGCCAATAAGTACGCCTGATACAAAAAACAATCCAACAAATACGCTTATTTTAGCTTTTTGAGAAATTTTCATAGAGTTTATTATTGTTGAGCACAATCACCAAAGAAGCTATAGGAAAAAACTAAATCTGTACCATTGCCTCTTTCTAGCGTAGTGCATTTATATGCTAGATCAAATTTCGTTCCGCCTGTATTAATAAGTACCGCTGCATCAAAATACCATTCCTGTTTATATTCACGACGAGAATAATAGAGTACGTCCACCAGACCATCACCATTAATATCAACCATTTGCATTCCTCTTAAATTTGGTGATGCTTCTGTCATTAAACGCAAGGTTTGAGCCCAAACGTCGTCGTGTTTTAAAATTGTAGAATTTTGCCAACTTTGCCAGTCATAAAAAATGTACGACAAATGCGTCCCTGCAAAAGTATAAGGAGAACTCGCATTAGTCTGCTGCGGCCTAAACGTCTGAACCCCGACAACCCCAACAACAAGCACAAGTATAATAACAACCAAAGAAAGAATGTGTTGTATATTTTTCATAGAATCACTTTTTTAATCAAAAAAACGCCATCAAAATTGGCGCATTTTTTCGCAAAATACTTTTTGTATAATTATCCCTATATTGGCGGAGGACAATTTCATACTACTATTATTTAAGATGAACAAGTATGTTTAATATAATACCAAACAATTGTCAATCCCTTCAAGTACTTCTCCGTAATCATTAAGTGTCGTATAATATACTCATAATTCCAATATACGAATTGTATTCAAATATACCAATCTACTAATAATATGGCAGAATTACTTTTTCCCGAGCTATCTTACAAAATTAATGGCTTGTGCTTTCAAGCACACAATGAAATAGGCAGATTTGGACGTGAAAAGCAGTATGCTGACCGTGTTGAAGAACTTTTTATTAAAAACAACATCGAGCATGAACGTGAATTTCTTATAGAACGATTAGAACAATCACCTGCAAGAGGAAATCGAGTCGATTTTTATGTAAAAAATAATATTCTTCTTGATTTGAAAACAAAAAATTTTATTACGAAAGAAGATTACTATCAAATGCAGCGCTATCTAAAAGCAGCAAATCTAAAACTCGGGCTTATTGTGAATTTCCGCACGACATACCTTCACCCCAAAAGAATCCTTTGCTCTCATTCGTAGATTAGTAGATTCGAATATTATTAGTAGATTGGCATTATGTTACTCTCCATCGCTATTACAGAATTTCTAGAACACCTCGAAATAGAAAAAGGGCGTTCTCAAGCAACGCTTCGAAACTACGATTTTTACTTACGAAGATTCTCTACTTTTACAAAAGACCCAGACATAAAAAACATAGACCTAGAAATGGTTCGTAAATACCGCCTCTGGCTTAATAGATTACAAGACGAAAAAACCGGCGAACCAATCAAGAAAAAAACCCAGAATTATCATTTAATAGCACTGCGATCTATCTTAAAACACCTCGCGAAAAGAGATATTAAAACGCTGCAAGCAGAAAAAATAGAATTAGCTAAACAAGAAGACAGACAAGTAGAATTTTTAGACCACGAAGAGCTCGAAAAAATCATGCGGGCACCGTTCGAAGTAAAGAACACAAATATTGTTCAGACTCGAGACAAGGCAATTTTAGAAATGTTATTCTCTACCGGACTTCGTGTTTCCGAGCTAGCAAACCTAAAACGAGACCAAATTAACTTAAAAAGAGACGAGTTCACTATTCGCGGAAAAGGCAGCAAACTTCGCGTTGTTTTCTTAACAGAAGACTCTAAGGAATGGCTTAAAAAATATCTTGATATGCGCAAAGATGTCTCGGACTATTTATTTGTTCGGCAAGACAGAGCGATGAAAGACAACGAAAAAGAAGGAAACCTCTCTCCCCGATCGATAGAACGGTTGGTACAAAAATATGCTACCGTTGCCGGCATTACAAAAAAAGTTACTCCACATACTTTGCGGCATTCATTTGCAACAGATTTGTTGAGAAACGGAGCAGATATTAGAAGCGTGCAAGCCATGCTTGGCCACTCCTCTATTACCACTACTCAGATTTACACTCATGTAACAGACGAAGGCCTTAAAGAAGTCCATAAATCTTTTCATTCGAAAAGAAAAAGTTAAAAAGCGGCTATGTCACCTAAAAAAGAAAAAGATATCCCGTCAAATCCCTTTTCTGCTGAATTTAACGGCGAACAA
Source organism: Candidatus Jacksonbacteria bacterium (assembly GCA_018698735.1). Classification (GTDB taxonomy): domain Bacteria; phylum Patescibacteriota; class Patescibacteriia; order UBA9629; family GWA2-43-13; genus JABIPD01. The sequence continues at coordinate 2,420 of JABIPD010000117.1, forward strand.
AACCAAGAGCCAACACAAAAACAAGAAATCATCGATTCAGACACATCAGCGTTTGATTCTTCGCCATTAGGAACAGCATTTGAAAAACTTTCAGCACTTCCATCTCAAGAAAGAAAGATAAAATATTCAAGAACAAAAAACGAAAATGGGCAATATGAACGTGAAAAATCCGATGAATCATCAAACTTAACGGAAAAAGCAAAGCAAGAAATACAAAATCTTGCACACGGGTATCACGTAGAGATACAGCCTCAGCATATATCGCTTGACGAGGAGTTAGAATACATTAAAAGTATTGTTTTCAACCCGACAGCAAATGACTGTTCAAGAAAAATTGAATCTCTTGTGCAATGGGCAGCACAAGATACTAACTCTTCTCGGTATTTAAGAGCCTCACAAATAGAAAAAAAACTTGCCGAAGTACTCCAATCCTCTCAAGAAGCTCCATCTATAGCCACATTTCTTCTTATAGGAAAACTTGAAAGGATAAAAAATTATAACTTCATAGAAGAGGTCCTTGCAATGCACCTTGCAAAGGATTACACCAAACCATCTGGTACCGTTGATCAAATAGCAACGCTCCTTCGTCTGAATACTCCGGAAACAAATGCAATGGGACACGAAGTTTTAGATTTTTTGCAAAGCTATCTTGAACTTTTACAAAACACCTTCGATGAAAGCATTCCTGAAGGACCACTCCTGACCATAATGAAAGAACTAAAGAACGAAATAGAAAACACACCAAACTATCTATTGCGTGAACATCTTAAAGATTTTATTAATACAAAAACTAATTATCATACAACTGAAGCAGCTGGCATTCCAGGAGGAGCAAGCAAAGCAACTGCTTTTAATAGCGCACACATTGAAGACTCTTATCATTTTCGACTAAGAGGAATGAATATAGGAGCTATTGGAATGAACCCTATAACACGAATATCTCCGCTCCATGTTGGATACTATGCACATGGGCAGCTCCGAGAGATATATACACGCCCAGAAGTAGAACCAAGACAAATCAAGGAATATATTAAACAAAACGAGCCTGAATATAATAATTTTTATTCTTTTTTCAACAAAGAAGCTTTAAATGCAATCAGACACAAAGAATTAGATCCCTCAATGGGAACAAGACCTCTTAGTATAATTCTTGAGCTACAAGAAACTCTAAAGGAAACCAAGGAACAATTTTTTATTGATATTGACCAAATAAACAATTTTGATGAACTTCACCCGATGGTAAAGCAAATTATTTTCGCCCATAATCTTGAATATATAAAAAATCGAGAAGGAGAAGATTCGCCAGTTCCAGTCTCCGAAGAAGAATACAAGGCTCTCATCTCCCCTACACAAAATTTAACTTCAGCTCAAGATCTTGAATACAGACAACTCATGAGCTCTAGAATGAGAAAAGAAATAGAAGATGGGTTTGGAATCGATTTAGCCGACTATTCTTTTTGGGTGCAGCGACACTTTCTTTCTTATGTCGACAGAGTAACAGTAGACGAAGTAGAACGACTTCAAGCATTTGTTAAAGAATACGGGGAAAATGGACTAAAAGCGTTTCTTGCATTAGAACAAGACTCTGAGGCTGCAGAAAAAATTCTTACCATAGCAGATACACTCGACCAAGCAACTGCTAAAAAATTATTTGGAAAATTTACTGAAATAGCAGACCAAACAGACACTATCCGTGAATACCTCAATCAACATTTCGAAGGCAAAGCTCCTCAAGTCGAACAAGTAGTTTCAAATCTTTTACGACGAGCTGGGAGAATTATAGACTCAAATGCAACAAAGACAAAGCAAGATGCAGAAAGAATATCAGGGGAGCTCGATAGTCTTAATACAGATGTTCTTATTTTTTCTAGTGCATTCCAGGCACTCCAACAAGAAGGTATCGACATTCCTTTGGCAGAAATAGCAAATACAGAATTTGAATCTGTATCAATGCTCGATCTCCCCGAACATGAGCGAGAAGAAGTACAAAATGAACTTAAAGCACAAATGAAAACAAACTACACTCTTCGTTACCCAGAAAAAATTGTAGCTATAGGGTTAAAAGGACTTGAGGCTTCTTTCGAAAACCCCAATTCTCGCGTTCATATTTTACGACACGAAGGAACAATTATGGGTTTCTTTAGAATAGACGAAAGACAAGATGGCTCCCTCTACCTTGGGTCCGTAAACATTATTCCAGAGGCAACTGGCTCTAAATTAGGAGAAGCAATGATGAAAGAAATAATAGACGTAGAATCTGAAGACAAAAAAATAGAGGCAGATGTTACCCTAGAGCTTATGCCTTACTATATAGAAAAATTCGGATTTGTTGGAGTATCGGTACAGCCAGATTATCATGGAACAGGAGAAACACTTTTTGGCATAGAAATAGACAGGGCTGCCACACCTGCTTTCGCACCCCAAAGTGCTCAGGCCCTTTATTTTGACTACCACAAACTCCAAGCAAGAGACATAGACGAAACCTATGAATTTGAAACAGAACTTAAAACAAGACTCGATAAAACAGGCCCAGACAAATTTTATATTACAGACTGGGAGATAGACAAAGAAAACAATCAAACCATTGTAACACTCCAAAAAGCCCTCCAGCCTGAGTAAGTTCCGCCATTAAGCCATCCTCGTTGGCCCAGTTTGTGGAATCTCACCACCTCGAAGAGGTGTTTTTTTGTTCGACTCATCTGCCTCTTTGATTGAAGAGGGACTCGGAGCGGTATTATCATCTAAACTCTTCAATTGCTTCCATTGATGCTCAAATAACGTACGATGCATCTTGCAAATCCAAGGATCTGTAATAATAACCCCTATCCGAGAGTCTTTATTCAAGGTTAAATACGATACTTTATTATCGTATATCATAATAACGGTCTCAAACCCATCATCCCCCATATCTATTACTTTAATATCTGTCACTCCCTTGTGCTCTTTAAGGTAATTCCGAATAAATTCTGAATCCGTGGTTATTAATTTCTTTGCTACTCCCCTTTTTTCACGCTTTTTTGCATATTCAGCATTCTCTTTTGCTGCATACTTATTTACGGCATCATTGTCCGCATAACTGTAAATCGCCTCTTTTGCAGTTAAAGAATCGTCCGTAATAGCCTTAAATGCCTCTTTTCCTTCAAAAAACTGCACCCCGGGCTTACCAGAAATAAGGTTAAAGTCTGATACTAACGACGGAATAACTCCTTCTAACACTCTTTGAGCGTCTTTCGCCTGTTGTTCTCTATTTTTAGCTAAATCCTTAATCTTTAACGGATGATTTGGCTTAAATAGTGCCACTTTCCCAGGATCCTCCTCTTTTTCTACTAACCCAAACTCCATAAGCTGATCTAATAGCTTATATACCAATCCCCGTTTAATCGGGGTATTTTGATTGATTTTACCGGCTGTAAGCGCCCCATTTTTAAGCAAAATCTCGTAGATTTCTGCTTGATCTTGGCTTAACCCAGCCTGATTAAGTACTTCTTTATACATAGGAATTAAATTTCAATTTTCAGTTTTCAAATGTCAGATGCGCAAAAATTTGATAACTGACATCTGAAATTTGATACTTGATGACTGTATTGTATCACGTCAAAAACAAAATGTCAATACTTTGTGACAAATACTTCACTAAAACAAGGAACTATTCTTGTTTAATCTTAGCCAAGATATAAATAAGTTAAAAATACTTGCCACACCCTCTTGACATTTATATAAATACATGTTATACTGTCGTCAAGAAGGTAACAAAAGAGCAAAAACGTCAAGAGCAGAAACGAACATTACAACTTAATAAAGCTTTCTGAGGAGAGAGCGCAACAACGCCTAATAGGCTGAGCGGGGCTAAACAAGCCCACACATCTAAGCATCATCTTCAAGATACCTAATAACTGGGTGTTAAGAAGTGGCGGATACTCCCTCACAGAGACCACTACTTCTTAGCACCTTTTTTGTATAGCAGTTGCAGTAAGAAAGATGGAGAGAGAAGAACAAACCACTTCTCTACTCTACGGACTAACCAATGAGC
>JABIPD010000043.1 GCA_018698735.1 Candidatus Jacksonbacteria bacterium
ATCTCCTGTTTTAACAAATATTGGTACTGGAACCGAAAGGCCGGTCTCTAATTCTGCTGGTTTTGTAATACTGCCTTGGGCGGTATCTCCTTTTACTGCTGGTTCGGTATATTTTACTTTAAACTCCATTTTAACAGGCAGCGTAATGGCAACGGGGTTACCTTCGAAAATTAAGACATCTACTGCAGCACTTTCTTTTAAATAACCGATTTGATTTGATAAAGAGGGTATGCTCAGGCTAAATTGCTCATAAGACTGCTGGTCCATGAAATAGGCGTTGTCGTTATCCTTATACAAATAATCTGCCTTCGAGCGCGAGAGATCTGCATTGTCTACAGTGTCGCCACCTTTAAAAGAAACATCGAAAACATTGCTGGAAACTAGTCCGCGAGCTTTTACGCGAATAGTAGAACCTCCACGAGCCATATGGCTATGGGAATAGGAAAGAACCTGGAAGGGTTCGTCTTTGTATTTAAAGATGGTTCCTTTTTTAAGATCTTGAGGGGACATAAATCTCTGCTGATTTTTTCTGATAACTAATAAATGTCATTCTGATCCTGCATCAGGAGAAGAATCTTCATTACAGGCCTGCAGTCCTATATGGAAGATCCTTCGAGATGCACTCAGGATGACATTTATTGAATTTCAGGAAATCAAAGAGTGGTTTATTCTCGAACAAATGGCATTAATCCCATAATACGAGCGCGTTTAATGGCGAGGCCAAGTTTGCGCTGCATTTTTACCGATGTGCCGGTATATTTTCTTGGGAGAATTTTACCATAATAAGATGTAAACTGTTGCAACAGCTCTATATCTTTATAATCGATTTTGGTAATGTTATTTATTTTAAAATAACATTGTTTTGTCTCGTGTCGTGACATATGTTAAAAGGGGATATCTTCTACATTAATTTCTTCTTCGGTAACTTGATTATTACTTGGTGCTGGAGCTGCCGGTGTTTGTGGGGCTGTTGCCTGCGGCTGTGCAGCTGGTGTTTGGGGAGCTTGTTCGTAGCGAGGTTCTGAATCATCTGCTGGGCTTTCTGACTGAGGCGCACCGCCCGCTGGTCTGTCGGATGCTCTATCAAGCATTATCATGTTATCTGCAATAATTTCTGTTCTATATTGTTTTTTGCCGCTGTCTTTATCTTCCCAGCTTCTTGTTTCTAACCGCCCTTCTATATAAATTTTGCTTCCTTTTCGTAAATATTGCTGACAGATTTCTGCCAATTTTCGCCAGGCTACAATATTATGAAACTCTGCCTTTTGCTGTCTTTGGCCACTCTGATCTGTCCAGGTAAAGTTGGTTGCTATCGAAAAGTTCGCTACTGTATGGCCGGTTGGAGTGGTACGAGTTTCTGGGTCTCGTGTGACATTCCCGATGACTGTTGCTTTATTAAGATCCATAGAAAAATGCGTTAGAGAGGTTTATAAATTATCGCTTGTTAAGATTTCGTCGAGTTTTTGATCGAGGTCATCAAGTGAGATTTTTTCTTCCTCTTTTTCTTTCTTTGGCTCTTCTTTCGTTTCTGGTTTATCTGCTTTCTTATCTTCTGATTTTTCTGCTTTAGGCTCTTTTTTAGCCGCTTCTTTTACTGGTTTTTCTTCTGCGGGTGTTTCTTCTTTTGCTTCTGAAGTTTTTTTAGATTCTTCGCGTGCTTTCTGGTTTTCTGCTACTGCTGCTGCACGCTGTTTTTTAATATCTTCTTCTTGCTCTTTTCGTGATGGCAACGATTTTTCTGGTGCAAGTTCGGTCATTTCATCGACACGTAAGATAACATGTCGCATAACAGTGGGGTGGTGGTCTAAAATCTTGTTTATTTCTGGGACTGCGTCTGCAGGGCCTTTAAAATAAAGAAGAATATAGAACCCGTGAGTAAGGTGGTTTATTGAGTATGCAAGTTTTCTTCGGACGGGTGCGGTTTCGTTGGTTATTTCGCCTTTTTGGCCTTTAATCAACTCTCGAACCTCTTCTAAAACAGGCTCAAACTCTTGTTCGGATAAAGATCCAGGAACAAGATAAAGTAATTCGTACAAGAATTTTTCTGACATATAATATGATACTACCAAACAGTATGAGCTGTTTGGACGCATAAGGCCTCTACCTGTATGCGTATGGATAGTGAATACGTGGATGCACATTACCACAGAGCCTTTTTTTTGGCAAGAGTTGGGGTTTTTTATTGAATATCCCAGTTTTTTGAGGTATGGTTACCTTATATGACCTATTTTTTTGTCCTTGGAAATAACACCGAACTTTCTCGAGCAGAACTCGACGCAGTAAATAATAGAGAAGGTTGGGGATTTACTTTCCAACATATTTCAGAATCGATTTCTTTTGGAGATACTTCGAAAGATTTTAAACCAACAGAGGCTATTAATTTGTTTGGGGGGATTATTAAAATTGG
>JABIPD010000014.1 GCA_018698735.1 Candidatus Jacksonbacteria bacterium
CTCAAAACCACGCAGTTCTTTTTTTGATCATCTCGAACCGAACACCTATCTAGGTCTTGGTGGTCGAAAATCTCGTAAAAAATCCAGAAAGCCTAAAAAAAAGCACCGTCGAAGACGTGCTCGTAAAAGGAAACGAACAAGGAAAAAAACCAAAAGAAAACGCAAAAGAAAAAGACGCAGAACTAAACGTAGATAATTATAACGGCTAGTTTAGCCAGTATCATTATCTTTAGTATATATATATGAGTGAGATAGAAATAGTAGTTAGTGGTCATTCATCAGATGAAGAATCGAAAATTAATTTACCAAAAAATGTCGAAGTTCTGTTCTATGCAGATGCCGGAAAGACCTGTTATCTACCAGAGGATGTAGGGAGTCTTAATGGAGTAATACAAGCAATGAAGGGTGGGGATGGTAATTTAGTGCGTGGTGAAAAACAAGTAAACAACTATGCTATTGAATTTTCCGGAGAAGACTACGAAGGTATATTTGATATGAATGGGGACAAAGTAGATAACAAAATAATGAGTGATGACATTGACTTGGAAGACTTGGCTAATGCATTAACTGAAAAGTATCCAGGAAAAAAGATAAAATTGTATGCCATATTTTGCAGAGGATCGGCTAGAGAAGACTTTGCCAGTGGTGACTTCGGGGAAGAACTTACTTGGGATCCAAATGAAGGCGATTTTGGTTTTACAGGAGGTAAAAAAAAGAAGCGCAAAAAGAAACGCAAAAAGAAACGCAAAAAGAAACGCAAAACCAAGCGCAGAACCAAAAGAACCAGACGCAAAACCCGCAAAACCAAACGCCGCGTTAAAAAACGCAAAAGAACTAAACGTAGATAATTATAACGGCTAGTTTAGCCAGTATCATTATCTTTAGTTATATATATGTCAGCTGCAACAATAAGTCGAATGAAAGTAAAAGCAAAAATAGCTCATGATATAAAAACAAATGAGCTCCTAGGTAGCAGTATTCAAAGAGATTTAATAACCAATTTGCCCCCTGCAGAATTACAACAATGGATAGACGAGCACCAAACAAACGTGTTGGAAATTTCAAAAAGGAGAGGTCATATAAAAGAAGCACACGACATATTAGACGCCAAAATTGTCAAAAAAAACGTAAATACAAGAAAAAATAAAAAGAAAAACGAGAGAAAAAAAGCAAAAAAAAGCAAGCGCGCATCCCCACCACCCGAACCAACACCAGCATTCACACCTGAACCAATCCCAGCAATATCACCCACACCACTTCAATCCGTACCACAACAGCAAACAATACCATCTCAACCACCCACAATGTTTTTTAACACTAATCCTCAGATAAACCCTTTCATAATTACTGACATTACCGCACCAACTGTAATGGTTCCTATATCTAATATTGTTCTTGTAAATGCTCCATCTGGATTTTTAGAGAGTGTTACCAACGAGCAGCTATATGACTCTTTTGAAAAAATATCAAAGCCTGAGCAAGGAGAAAGTTTAGACCCTTTATATTTAATTCAACGTCAGTCAAGGGACAGGGTATTAATTGCATTTAAACATCATCTCTTAGCACAACATTTATTAACAAAATGTAGAGAAGGTTGTTCTATTACACTTAATGGTCGTGATATTAAATTTCGTGTAATGCCTTGGAGCCAAACAGTAGAACATCAAACTTATATTAACTCGGCAACACAATTAGCACATCGGGGAGGAAGAACTCGTAAACATATAAAAACCAAACGCAAAACCCGCAGGACCAAGTGCAGAACCAAGCGCAAAACCAAAAGAAAACGCAAAAGAAAAAGACGCAGAACTAAGAGAAGATAATCATAACGGCTAGATTGGCGTAGTGAAATTATTTTAATAAATATATAATATAGAATGCCGCCTAAAAAGAAAATGCAGGCTTGGGAACATAATAGAATAAAAGAAGAGGAAAATGAACTATTAAAATATAAAACTGCAAAGGTAGTAAATGAAAAAGGGGAGTATCCAGAAATTAATTCATTGCCTGGAAGGAAGTTGGTGGATGGGGTCTTTATGGTATTTTACAATAATATGTGGATGACTGTTGATAAATACAAAAAGCAACGTGAAAATCATAGTCGACCATCACCATTGTACCCCGGACTACCAAAAACTACTAGCGGTAAAAAAGATGCACAAACTTTAGTTTCCAATCTTGGCACCCGTCCTGCTCGAGCTTCCAAACCATTTTCGGTACAAGTACACGTACCCGTAACTCGGGATATATTACCGGCCACACGAGAGGCAGCGGTATCAGCAGGAGAAACAAAAACAGCAGCCTTTGGGCGGAGATCATCTAACCCCCCAGTGCCAGTCCAATCAACCTCATTGGAATATCCAGACTCAACAAAATTGCATAATTATTTAAGCGGCTATAGTGATATGGGTGGAAGATTTATTCCATATGTCATATACAAAGGTAACCCGATGCCACTTTCAGAATATAAAGTTCTATATAAAAAACACAACCCACCACCGCAAATATTTATAAATATAAATAATAGACTTGTCGGAAAAATGATTGAATCACCCAAATCTGGTATGGCGAAGGTTGAGGTAATAAACAAAGACAAAGCGTCTTTTCTCAAACAAACCCCATTTCGTTCTTATATTACGTTCTGGCCGAGACAAGCTATGGATAAAATCATTTCCAGAAAAGAAGGAGGGAGAAAAACCCGGCGTAAAAAAAAGCACCGAAGAAAAACCAAAAGAAAACGAAAAAAGAGAAAAAGAAGAACCAGAAAAAAGAGAGGAAGAGGTATAGGGTTATCTAGACCAGCAAAAGTAGCAGCTATTGGAGCACTAACTCTAGGATCAGGTGTAGCAACTGTAAGTCCCACTGCCAAACAAACCTACCAAGAAATAATGCGAGCACCGTGTAATGCCCCATTTAGACAAATGGTATTGCCACATCACCCCGATAAAGGAGGAAATATAGACGACTTTAGCTTTGTCGAAAGTGCAAGACAATCAAGGAAAAAATCTTGTGGTCGTACTAGACGTGCACCACCAGCAGCGCCAAAAAAAGAAAAACCCCCACCAGGCAAGTCAGGAAAAAGATGGAGACGGGAGCAGAATGAACAAAGACGACAAGCCAAAGAAGAAGCTAGAAAACAATCAGAACGACAAGAAGAAGCTGATAGAAAAACGGGACAACAAAAACCCTCAGACACAACTGATTATGGAGATATGGCAAGAAAAATAGGAGCAACAGCTGCTGTGCTTGGCGGTTTAGAATATGTGAGAAGAAGACCAGGATATGGTCCTAATAATCCACGTCCACGGCGTTCATTGACACCGCCTAGAAGATAAAATTGAAATTAGAATAATATATAAAAATTATATTATTCAACTATAATCTAAGATGAGTGTCTCCAGTTGCTTTACTTTTCCTC
>JABIPD010000013.1 GCA_018698735.1 Candidatus Jacksonbacteria bacterium
AGCGAAATGATGCATCTTGCATCGAATTTAAAAAACCTAGAAGCACAAGAAATTTCTACGTATGTATTCGACACCAGCCCATCTGGATTTTTAGTGAACTCCAAAACAGAAGACGGCGCATTTGTGCTTATCCCACCAAACTATAGTTTTTCTGAAATGCAATCATTCGTTAAAACAACGTTCACAGTAAGCAGCAGAAAAAAAGAAGGCGCACGAGTTATTGTACAAAACAGTACTTCTATAGAAGGACTCGCACATATTACAAAAGAAGCGTTAGAAAGAAACCAGTTCGATGTTGTTCGAGTAGAAAACTCCCCCTTACGAGACCTTGAAAGCACTATTATTTACGATTTGACTGCTGGAAAAAAACAAAAATCTATATCCGATATCCAAAATCAACTTCATGCAAAAATAGCGCCGATTATCCCAGACTTCTTGCAGAATTACGAGGATACAGATATTGTTGTAGTACTGGGACGAGACCAAGAAGGTCTTGTTGCAGGTGAACGCGCCCAAGCGCTTTAACTCTGGGGAATGTTCCCGAATACCGTATTTGGGCTCAATTTTCATCTTTCGGCAAAATTAAACAAATATCTTCACCAACACAACCATATTCCTTCAAAAATATTTATTTAATTTTACTCGAAATCTAAAAGTTCATCCTCAAAAGAGTATTCTGGAACACTCCCCTATGACTCCTCAACTGCCAACCGTCGTTCTTGCAGGTCGCTCTAATGTAGGGAAATCGAAGCTCTATAATAAGCTTAAAGAGCAGCCATCTGCTGTAGTTTCTGCTATTCCTGGGACCACCCGAGACGTAAATGAAACCACTATTCAATGGAATGGTGTGTCTTTTACGTTGGTAGATACTGCCGGCCTCGATATCCCGCAAGAACAAGATATAGACCAAAAAGTTATTAAAAACACCAAAGAAGCACTCGAAAAGGCAGATAGTATTCTTTTTGTTGTAGATACCAAGCATGGCATTACCCCGGCAGATAAAGATGCCTTAAAAGAGCTTTCTGCTTTCAAAAAAAACATGCTTTTAGTAGCAAATAAGGCCGATAGCCAAAAACTTTCGTATGCGGCAGCAGAATTTTATACACTAGGTGCTGGTGACCCGCATGTTGTCTCTGCGGTTACCGGTGTTGGGACAGGAGACCTGCTCGATGTGATTATCGACAATCTATCTCAGAAGATCAAAACAGAAAAAGATGAAGCTCTTATTAAACTTGCGTTTGTTGGTCAACCAAATGTTGGAAAATCTTCATTAGTAAATGCATTACTAGGAGAAGAGAGGGTGTTAGTACATGAATCTCCACACACCACCAGAGATCCAATCGACACCGACCTGACCTATAAAGACACCTTAATAACGTTGGTAGATACCGCAGGCTTACGAAGACCTGTTAAAATTAAACGTCAAACAATAGAAGACTCTTCTGTTCACAAAACAATCCAACGTTTAAAGCACTCTACTATTATTGGACTCGTGATAGATATTACCAAAGACATCCCTCGCCAAGATGCACGGCTCGGTAATTTACTAGAGCAGGAAAAGAAAAATGTAATGATTATTGCAAACAAATGGGACCTCATTCCTGACAAAGACCCAAACACCATAAAAAAATACGAGGAATATGTGTACCATAAACTCGGGATGATTAAATATGCACCTATTGTGTTTACCTCTGCGATAATAGACCAACGAACAGAAAACATTTTAGACACAGCCCTTCTTATTCAGAGCGAGCAAGACAAATTCATAGAAGAAGATATTTTAAAAGAATTTTTGCAAGAGGCAACTCGCCGCCACAAGCCACACAGAGGAAAAGGCGTTCGACTTCCAGATTTATACGCCCTAAAACAAACTTCAACAAACCCTGCTGTTTTCAAACTTATTATAAAACCAAAAACAAGCCTTCGTCCTTCGTATGTTTCTTTTTTGGAACGTAGGCTTCGAGAAGACTTTGGTTTTATTGGAATCCCAATCACTATTCTTGTCGAGCACGCAAGTGCCGCTAAGAAAGACCATTAAATCCGAAATACTAAATACTAAAATCTAAACAAATATCAATATTTAAACAAATGCCAAGCTCAAAATTCGAAACGTTTTAAACATTAAATATTTTAATCTTGATATGGTTTCAAATTTCGAATTTAAATTTTAGAACTTCATACCTACTTTCTATGATATTACTTGTTGGTCTTGGAAATCCAGGAGAAAAATATACAAACACTCGCCACAATGCCGGTAGCATTCTTGTAGAGAAATGGGCAAAAGAAAATGGCGGCGAATTTTCGTTTAACAAAAAATTCAATGGACGAGAGACAAAAGTTAAGCCTTCTGGCCTCTCCCACCCTCTCGGAGGGGGGGATACAGGGGTGGTCTCCTGCCTTCTCCCTGAAACATTTATGAACAACTCCGGAGATGCTGTTCAAGCAGCAGCGAGCTTTTACAAAATATCTCCAGAAAATATTTGGATAGTGCTTGATGATTTAAACTTAGACACTGGGATGGTTCGAACCAGACAAGCAGGATCAGCTGGTGGCCACAATGGATTAGAGTCTGTTATTCAAAAAATGGGGAAAGATACGCTCCCCCGTATCCGAATAGGAATAGGATTAAACGAAGGTGTCCCCTCTGAAACATATGTTCTTCAGCCTTTTTCAAACGAAGAAATAGAGAATCTTGCAACAGAAACATACAAAAAATTTACTAAAATATTAGAATCAGCCATCGAAAAAGGCTTTCCTAACGACACCTTAGCTTAAAATTAAACAGCTCCCTCCAAAGGCGGGCATGCATTAGGTGAGCCGTTTAATTTTATATAAAAAAACAAAAAACACCTCTTTGAATGGAGAGATGTTTTTTGTTAAAAGCTGGCCACGAGCAGAGACTCACTCCAAAAAAGAAGCTACTCTCAATTCTGTTACTCAAGGTAAGCTAGGAGGGGTTGCCACCCTTTTCACGCTCGTAACCAACTGTTAGGAATTGTAAAAGACTGGTCATCTTAATCGACTCCACTATTACTGTCAAATTTCTGTCCTCCTTTCGTCATCCTGAGTGATTAGCGAAGGATCTCTGAGACAAATTAAGAACAGAGATTCTTCCCCTGCAGTCAGAATGACGAAGGAAAGATGAGCAAAATTCACAAAATAAAAGAATATCTTTCATTGAAAAAAAATCTCAATATTTGACCAAAAAAGGCTTCTCTCGTATCCTACGTCTATATGATTCCACTTTCTGTTGGTCAGGAGTTTTCACCACAAGAGTTGGTGAAAGAGCTGATTTATCAGGGATATGAATATAATATTACTTCAGATAACCCCGGGGTATTCGCCCATCGTGGGGAAGTTGTTGATGTCTGGATTCCAGAACTGCCCCAACCAACCCGCATCCACTTTGGACCAAAACAAATAGAAAAACTTTCAGATATCGATCCATCGACTGGGAAGTTGGTTACCAGCAGAAAACAAATAAATATTATCCCGCCAGATATTTCTGACGAAAAAAAGAAAGCAAAAAAACAACAACGAGATTTTTCTTTTTTAATAGATCTCCTTCCTGGCGATTTTATTGTGCATGTCGATCATGGTATAGGAAAATTCACGGGCCTTCAGAAAAAAACGATTGCAAATCATGAGAAAGAATATTTTGTTATTGAATACAAAGGCGACGATAAACTCTTTGTTCCAATTGAATCTGCAGACCGAATAGATAAATATATTGGTGGTGGAAAACCGCCACTTCATAGACTGTCTGGCACCAGCTGGTATCAAATAACAAAAAAAATAAAAGAAGATGTCGAAAAAACAGCAAAAGAACTGCTCGACTTATACGCTCATCGAAAACTCGCAACAGCTAGAGCAGCAAAAAAGAATCTTCCAGAAGAACACGAACTAGCAGATTCGTTTGAATACCAAGAAACTCCAGATCAGCTTTCGTCCATAGCAGCAGTGTTAAAAGATTTAGAAAAAGAACATCCGATGGATCGGTTAGTATGTGGAGATGTTGGATTTGGAAAAACCGAAATTGCAATCCGAGCGGCATTTAAAATGGTTCTTTCTGGGTATCAAGTTGCCATTTTGGCGCCAACAACTATTCTTGCTCAACAGCATTACGATACGTTCCAAAAAAGACTCGAGCCCTTCAATATAGTAGTAGATGTACTAAGCAGATTCAGAAGCAAAGATCATCAGAAAAAAACAATTGCAGATTTAAAAAAAGGCAATGTCGACATTATTATTGGAACCCATAGAATTCTTTCGAAAGATGTTGAATTCGACAATATTGGGCTGCTTATTATAGACGAAGAGCAAAAATTTGGGGTAAAGCACAAAGAACATATTAAAAAAATGAAAACCGATATTCATGTGCTTACGCTGTCTGCTACCCCTATCCCCCGAACGCTTCATTTTTCACTTGCTGGCATCCGCGATATGAGTGTTATTTCTACTCCCCCAGAAGGCAGGCTTCCAATAAAAACAGTTATTAACCAGTACGAAAATGACCAAGTAAAAAGTGCTGTTACAAAAGAAGTATCTAGAGGCGGACAAGTTTACTATCTTTATAATAAAGTAGAGACCATGCCCGGGCGGCTAAAACAATTACGGAAACTATTGCCTGGTATTTCTATAGAACTTGCACATGGACAAATGCCCGAAGGAGGATTGTCTGATGTAATGCATAGGTTTGATATTGGAGAAATAGATATGTTGCTCTGTTCTACTATTATAGAAAATGGATTAGATCTCCCAAATGTAAATACGTTAATAGTAGAAAACTCAACAAAATTTGGATTAGCACAGCTATATCAACTTCGAGGCCGAATCGGTCGTGGCCATCGGCAGGCTTATTCGTATTTTATGTATAATCGGCTGAAACCAAACACCATTAGATCTAAAAAAGAGAAGCAGCCCCAGAGATCGCCACGTCGTTCTGAGACAGAACCCCTCGCGATGACAGACTCTGTGTTGTCGGAAAAAGAACCCCATCACTCCTCCGCCAGCGGGCGGATCCGGACGGGGCAAGCAAAAAAACCGATTGACACTATTCTATCCGAAAAGGAACAGAAGAGATTAGATGCTTTAGAAGAAGCATCCGAACTTGGAAGCGGTTTTCAGATTGCGATGCGTGATATGGAAATCCGTGGGGTTGGAAACATTTTAGGAAAAACTCAGCACGGAAACATGAGGGCTATTGGACTATCGTTTTACGAACGGCTCCTTTCACAAGCAATAGAAGAAATTAAAACAGGAACAAAAGCCCCTGTTATCTCTGACATTACTCTAGACCTACCACTAGAATATGGGATACCGCCAGAGCTTGAGCCTATCGAACAAAAACGAATGGCACTGTATCAACGGCTTGCAAATAGCGAAGACCTTACCGAGCTTGCGAAAGAAAAAGTAATCTACACCGAAAAAATACAAAGTCCACTGCTTGAAACATTTTTTGATATTCTCGAAATAAAAATTTTGGGAAGAACTGTTGGTGCTACTTCAGTAACGACCTCTATAGAAAAAAACGAAAGCGGAGAAGATCAACAAAAGTGTATTATCGAATTCAGAAATCACTCATACGCAAAAAATATCGATAAACTCTTAGAAAAATATCCGCAATGGAAAGTTGGCGACAAACAACTTATTCTGGTGGTAAAAAATCAAGATTGGCTCAGCATTATTAAAAACTCTTTCTCGATTCTTATAAAGGACTCACTACCACAAAAATAAAAACCTATGGAATCACTGTATTATACAAATGCCATAAATCTCTTTTATAAATTCGGGCCGCAACGAATGGCTCAGATTCGTAAACGTATTCCAGAGCCTCAGCATATTTGGGAGGCAGATAAACAAACATTAATCCAAACCGGTGTTCCAGAAAAAGTAATAGATGAATTTATTGCATTTCGACCAACAATAAATATTAAAAAAGAATGGGAAAAGCTCGACAACTTAGGAGTTCGAATGGTAACGCACAAGGACGATGAATATCCAGAGCTTCTGAAAGAGCTGTACTCCCCACCAATAGCATTATATGTAAGAGGAACTATTCCTAATGAATCATTTCCTAAACTCGCAATTGTAGGCTCAAGAAAAGTGAGCACCTACGGCAAACAAACTACTCCAGATATTGCTGCTCAGCTCGCCCAGACAGGCATTATTATTGTAAGTGGACTTGCTCTTGGAATAGACGGCCTTGCCCATCAGGCTGCTGTCGAAAACAACACTCCTACTATTGCAGTCCTTGGCTGCAGTATAGACGACGCATCTATTTATCCGCGTGCAAATTATCAACTTGCACATAATATAATAAAAACTGATGGAGCGATTATTTCTGAATACCCTCTTGGAACAGCCCCACTTAAACAACACTTTCCTGCTCGTAATAGAATTATCTCTGGTATGTCATTAGGAGTTCTTGTTATAGAAGCAACGCAGCAAAGTGGCTCGCTGCTTACCTCTCGGCATGCGCTCGACCAGAATCGAGAAGTATTTGCAATTCCTGGCAGTATTTATAATGAATCAAGTATTGGAACAAACAATCTTATTAAAATGGGAGCTCATTTAGTAAATAATGCACAAGACATTATAGATGTTTTAGATTTAAAAACATCCCCTCTCTTTGCAGACGATGGACCTGTAACTCCAGATACTTACGAAGAATCTTTGCTTTTACCTCTTCTCTCAAAAGAGCCTATTCATGTAGATATCCTTGTTTCTACTTCAACTCTCGACATGGCAGCTGTTTCTGCGACACTTACGTTAATGGAAATGAAAGGTAAAGTGCGGAATTTAGGAGGAATGATGTATGTTCGCTCTAAATAACAATCAATTCTGGGTTTAGAAAAGGCTAAAATAAATGGCTCACCTCGTAAGCCATTTGTTTTTTTATAAAAAAAACACTAGAGCGTTCACTCTAATGGACACCTTAAGGTGTGTCAGCCTTGCGGATGCCAACCGCAGTATAAAAATATATTAAGGCTAAGTTATTCTCCTT
The DNA here is from genome assembly GCA_018698735.1 of Candidatus Jacksonbacteria bacterium. Classification (GTDB taxonomy): domain Bacteria; phylum Patescibacteriota; class Patescibacteriia; order UBA9629; family GWA2-43-13; genus JABIPD01. Next base: position 7,007 of record JABIPD010000013.1, read on the forward strand.
TATAGAAGAGAGGCGATACTAGCAAGGGGGATCTGCTCGCCCCTGGGTAAATGTTGTCTGGTTGCATGCACGGAAGGGACGAGATTCTTGACGCTTCGCGTGATCCTTCCTTGCTTCCGCCGCGGCTTCCTTGTGAGTCGAATCGTAGTAGTGCTCTTCCCACCCACAGGAAGTGCACTTAACGCGAATGCAGAGAGGTTTTTCTGAAGACATCAGAGATGCATCCTTTTTTAGGCGACTGTGAATCAATCACCAATAAACAACTATTACCACATAACACAAAACATGTCAAACAGTATTGCCTTCATTCTTAATTTTGCTATTCTTTAATCAACCCAACCAAAGATTGGATGCTCTCGTGAATCGACTCGCTCCAGCGTTACAAGTAATAACCACAGAGATCGTGTTAGCCTTTTGGATATCCAGCGTACCAGATAACTGGAAAACCATGCTAGCAGATGCTCTTAGGCCCCTTCTTTGATGAGGAGTATCGAGCCTATGGATTCTAGAGAAACCGTCCGAGAAACAGCTACGCTCGGACGGTTTTCATTTGACAGAATTTTACTTTATCGGCTATGGTATCGCTTGTTTATACACAGCACTTCTATTTGACGAACAATCCCCTTCTATTGAATAATAACCAAGACTATGAAACTCGTAATCGTCGAGTCTCCAACAAAAGCAAAAACTATCTCCCGTTTTTTAGGGAAAGGATATAAGGTCGAATCTTCATTCGGCCATATTCGAGATCTCCCGAAAAGTAAAATGGGAATAGATATAGAACACAACTTCGAACCAAAATATCTTGCTCCAAGAGACAAAAGTAAAAAAGTTAAACTCTTAAAAGATCTAGCCAATAAAGCAGACGAAATTTATTTCGCAACTGACTCGGACAGAGAGGGAGAGGCTATTGCTTGGCATTTGGTAGAACTCTTAAAGCCAAAAAAAGAACAAGCCAAACGCATTACCTTTCACGAAATTACCAAGCATGCGATAGAACAGGCGCTGAAGGAACCAAGAGAACTCGACATGGATCGAGTAGATGCTCAGCAAGCTCGAAGAATTTTAGACAGGTTAGTTGGATACGAGCTCTCGCCTTTCTTGTGGCGTAAAGTAGCAAAAGGGCTTTCTGCTGGACGAGTACAAT
>JABIPD010000049.1 GCA_018698735.1 Candidatus Jacksonbacteria bacterium
AACATGAAGTAACATTCGACCGATTTGCATCTCATGCGCCGGTGCATTTTAAATTATCTTCCAGGCGCGTTATTCTTTTTTCTCTCGTTTTAATATTTTTTCTTTTTTTGTTATTAACACGTACGGCATATCTTCAATTAGTTCGCGGTGAATATTACCAGTCGATGGCAGAAGGAAACCGTACGCGGATAGAACATATTCCGGCAATTCGAGGAGGATTATACGATAGGACAGGAAAACAACTTGTAAAAAATATTCCTTCATTTACTGTTGTTGCCATTCGCGGTGATTTGCCTCGAGATGAAGGAGAGAAACGAGCTGTTTTTGAAAAACTTTCAGCCCTTTTACATATCGATGCACAGGAACTTTTGGAAACGGTAGACAATGCCCCAGTTTCAAATTTTGAAGACATTCCATTGAAAAATAAAATTCCCTACGACAATGCACTTCCAATTCTTCTTGCTATTGAAGATATTCCAGGCATAGCAACTCGAGAGAGCTTTTATAGGTCTTATCCTTATGGAGAGGCATTTTCTCATCTTCTTGGATATGTGGGGGTAATGAATCAATCAGACTGGGAACTTTATCGTGCTAAAGATTATCGATACTCCGACAGAATAGGGAAGACTGGCCTAGAAAAACAATATGAGCAACAGCTACGAGGTGTTGATGGAAGACAAAAAGTGGAGGTAAATGCAGTAGGTAAACCACTAGATGTTATTGATACAATTCCACCCCAACGAGGTGATGATTTAACGCTTTCGATTTCGATTGATCTTCAGGAAAAAATGTATTCAGTTCTTGAGAATATCTTAGACGATATCGGCCAAGACAAAGCTGCTGCAATCGCACTCGATCCGCGAAACGGAGAAATGCTTGCAATGGTGAGTCTTCCATCATTTGATAATAATAATTTTATCCAAGGCCTTACATCTGCACAGTATAGTGCTCTTTCTGACGATCCAAGCGTGCCGCTGTTTAACCGTGCATCTTCGGGCGAGTATCCTTCTGGTTCAACTATTAAACCTATTATTGCAGCTGCGGCACTTGAGGAAGATATTGTTTCTCCTTCTTATTCGGTTTATAGTTCTGGTGGACTAGAAATTGGGGCTTGGTATTTTCCGGACTGGCAGGCTGGAGGACACGGCAGAACAAATCTTCGAAAAGCCCTTGCAGAATCGGTTAATACCTATTTTTATTTAATAGGCGGTGGAGACAACGATTCATTTCAAGGGCTTGGAGTTGATATGATGAAAGAATATTCAAGAAAATTTGGTTTGTCTTATATAACAGGTCTTGATTTTCCTGGTGAGGCTGATGGTTTTTTACCGTCTCCAGAATGGAAAGAAGAAGCTAAAGGAGAAAGATGGTATTTGGGAGATACGTATCATTTTGCCATTGGCCAGGGCGATGTTTTGGTGACGCCTTTGCAGATTTCTTCAGCGTTCTCTGTTTTTGCAAATAGAGGAACGCTCTATACCCCCCATTTTTTGCGTCAGCAGAATCAAGATAGAAAAGAAGGTGTTGTTGTTAATGACCAGGTTGTTTCTAAAGAAACAATTAATGCTGTTCGAGCAGGTCTTCGAGATACCGTAATATATGGAAGCGCTCGTTCGCTTGGAGTGTTGCCAATATCTTCAGCCGGGAAAACGGGGACTTCTCAGTTTTCTAGTTTAAAAGACCCCCACGCCTGGTTTTCGGTTTTTGCACCATATGAAAACCCCGAGATTGTACTGACTATCCTTATTGAAGAAGGCGAAACAAGCAATGTGTCTGTTCGAGCTGCACGCGAAATTCTTGAATGGTGGGCTGAGCATAGATCATAGTAAAAGTGTTAAAATTCTCTCATTTTGGTTTAAGGTGGGACATGCTATAGTCATGGTATTATTTTCCAGGTAAGCGTATGAAAATTTTAATTGTAGAAGACGAAAAAAAACTTGCCGAAATGCTAAAGAAGCGACTTGAAAGAGAGTCGTTTGCAGTAGATATTACCCACGACGGCAAGAGTGCGCTATTTCTTGTTCGAACCAATCCATATGACCTCGTTATTCTAGACCTTATGGTCCCAGAAGTGAGTGGTGTAGAATTTTGCGAGACTATCAGGAAAGAGAATAAAGAATTGTTTGTTATCGTGTTGTCTGCCTTATCGCAAACAAAAGACAAGGTTCGTGCTTTCGAAGCTGGTGTAGACGATTATCTTACGAAACCATTTAGTTTTAGTGAGCTTAAAGCGCGCATATTAGCTGTTACCTCTCGCAGGTTTCCTCAGAGAACAGAAGTTGTGCGAGCTGGCCCTATTACTCTCGATAGAGATAGAAGGAGTGCTAAAAAGGGTAAAAAAGAAATTTCTCTTACCAATAAAGAATTTTTATTGTTGGAATATCTTATCAGAAATGCTGGTCGTGTTGTCTCAAGAGAAGATATTTTATCGAATGTATGGGATTACGAGTTTGATTCATTTAGTAATATTGTCGATGTGTACATTCGCTATCTAAGACGAAAGATAGGGGATGAACTGATTGAAACAGTAAAAGGCGCTGGCTATCGTTTAAAAAATGGTTCATAGCAGGGTTTGACACGGGGGTGTTATATGATATACTGCCTCTCTGCTTAAATGAACAAAAACTAAGTAAATATTTCTATGACATTAACATACGTTACAAAGGCCGGGTTTGAGACACTCACAGAAGAGCTTGAAGATCTTAAAAAGGTAAAACGCCGAGAAATTGCCCAAAGAATAAAAGAGGCGAAAGAGCTTGGTGATCTCTCGGAAAATGCTGAATACGCCTCTGCGAAAGATGATCAATCATTTAACGAAGGCCGAATAGCAGAGCTCGAGAGCATGCTTCAAGATGTAAAAATTATCAAAAATACTGGTAAAAAGGGTGGGAAGGTAGATGTTGGATCAAAAGTAAAGCTGAAGATAGATTCCGAAGAGCTTGAATATATGATTGTTGGATCGTCTGAGGCAGACCCACTTAATGGCAGAATTTCGAATGAATCACCTCTGGGTAAGGCATTTTTGGGGAAAGAAGTTGGCTCAGAAGTCGAGATAGAGGTGCCTGCAGGTAAAGTTGTGTACACTATCCTCGAGATAGGGTAGACCCCTCTCTTAACTCATATTTATTTCCCGCACCTCAGAAGGGTGCGGTTTGAGTTTTTTGCATGGTTACGGTATGATATGACTTGTATATTACTCATTAGAAGGCTTTAAATATGAAGTACGTTATTTTTTCATTTATTATACTGACAACAGCTAGTATGTTTACAGGATGCACAAAAGACTCCGATCAACAAGCTCAGAACGACACAGACCAAAATGTAGCAGGAGAACATATAGAACAAGCAACGCAGCCTCTTATGGCTCAATTTGAGACTTCGGAAGGGGCTATAGTTTTCGAACTTTTCGAAGAAAAAGCTCCGGTGACTGTTGCTAATTTTGTTAAGCTGGCTGAAAGCGGCTTTTATGATGGAGTAAGATTTCATCGAGTTATTAAAGATTTTATGATCCAAACAGGGGATCCAAATTCTAAAGACGATGACTGGAGCAACGACGGCACTGGCGGACCTGGCTATACGTTTGAGGATGAATTCTCTCCTGACGATTCTTTAATAAAAGGGAGTCTTGCCATGGCAAATGCTGGTCCAAATACAAATGGTAGTCAATTTTTTGTTGTAACCGCCGCCTCGACTCCATGGCTCAATGGCAAGCATACTTTATTTGGCAAAGTTGTGGAGGGAATGGATATTGTGGAAGCTATCGAAAATGTTTCGGTAAATGCTCAAGATCATCCACTTGAAGATGTTACAATCACTGGTATTCAAATACTGATCGATACAGATAAATTATAGGCTATGTTAGATATTCAATTTATTCGCGATAATGCGAAACGTGTTCAAGAAAACACAAAACGCAGGGGATCCGACGCTGATGTTTCGGCTATTCTTAAGCTTGATGATAAAAGAAAAGAAATTATAAAAAAAGAAGAGGAACTTCGAGCAAAAAGAAAGCAAGGATCAAAAGAAAAACCAACTCCAGAGCAAATTTCTGAGATGAAAAAAGTGGGACAAGAGGTTAAAAAACATGAAACAGATCGAAAAAAAGTAGAAGCCGACCTTTTAGAAAAAATGAGTTGGCTGCCAAATATGCTGGCAGATGATGTTCCTGATGGTGGTGGAGATGAAGATAATGTCGAAATCAGACTTGGTGGAAAAAAGCCAGAATTTTCGTTTCCAATTAAGGACCATTTCGAACTCGGCCAGGATTTGGACCTTATTGATACAGAGCGAGCGGCTCGAGTTTCTGGTGCGCGATTTTTCTATTTAAAAAATGAGGCTGTTCTACTTCGACTTGCTCTTGTTCAATGGACAATACAAGAGTTAATGAAAGAAGGTTTCACTCCAATGTTCACCCCTCATCTTGCAAAAGAACAAACATTGTTTGGCACGGGGTATTTACCTTTTTTCTCTGATGAAATTTATAAAATAGAGGGTGAAGATTTATCGCTAATAGGTACGAGTGAGCAAACGCTAGTAGGGTATCATCAAGATGAAGTTCTTCCGTCCTTAGAACAACCAAAATTGTATGCTGGTTTGTCTTCTTGTTTCAGAACTGAAGCTGGAAGTTATGGCAAAGATACGAAAGGCATTTTTAGAGTTCATGAATTTTATAAAGCCGAGTTGATTGTTGTGTGTGCGCCCGAAGATAGTGTGAAATGGCACGAAAAATGTCAAGAAATAGAAGAACGAATTTTAGATGGTTTAGGACTTCATTATAGGGTTGTAAATATTTGTGTTGGGGATTTAGGTGCTCCAGGGTATAAAAAATTCGACTGCGAAGCTTGGTTTCCTGGGCAGAACAAATTTAGAGAAGTAACCTCAAATACCAATATTACTGATTTTCAAACAAGGAGACTTAATATAAGATATAAAACCAACGAAGGGAAGGTCTTGTTTCCTCATACAATCTCTGCAACTGGAATGACTGACAGAGCTCTCTTAGCTCTTCTCGAAACATATCAGAACGAAGATGGATCTATTACTATTCCAGAGGTGCTGCATCCGTGGACACATGGCATTAAGCGTATAGAGAAAAAAATATAATGGTGCTATGAATCAAGCATCAGCTAAAAATATTCACCCACCTCGAAAACGGCGCAAAAAGTTTCGCCGTTTTTTGAACCGCCTTGGTTTTTTAATTCTTTTGGGTGGATTAGTATATATTTTTTTTATCAGTGATGTTTTCCTTGTAGATATTATTATTTGGCAACAAATAGAAGGTGGGGGAGTTCAAGCAGAAAGCACTCATACTCCACCTCAGGAAATAGTTGAATCTGTAGATGTATTGCTTTCAGGAAAGAGGTGGTTTTTGTTTTCTGCGAAAAATTATTTTCTTATTCCAGAGAAAGCACTAAAAGCTAAAATTGAGGAATTTCCTTCTTATCAAAATATTTCTATCGAGAAAAAATTTCCCAATGCTATTACTATATACTATAAACGCCACGATCCTGTTTCTGTTGTTGTTCAATCGTATGTTGAAAGAAATCTTCTGGAACCAGTTGTTAAGGAAGGGCAAGATTTAGAAGAATTAACGATTCCACTGGAAGATGAATATGAGGAGGTAATTATAGAACAAGTATTTTTGTTGTCTGACGCGGGAGTTATACTCGAAAAAATTCATAAGGATTCGATCGAACCACAAGAAGTTGTTCTTATGTTCTATTCCTCTCAAGTTTTTGAGACTGGTGATGTTGTTGTCGAGGAAGAATTGTTTCAAACCATGCAAACCCTTCAAGAATTATTCGAACCGAGCATTCAAATTCCTATAGAGAGCTATGAAGTAGGGGACGATTTCCTCCCAAATGAAATACGTGTTGTAACGAGAGAGGGCTGGAAGGTTTATTTTGATTGGTCAACTCCTATAAAAGAACAAGTGCATCTGCTTCAAGCGCTCTTGGGTGGAGTACTTGAAGGGAAGAAGCAGGAAATTCAATATATCGATTTAAGAATTAAAGATAAAGTCTTTTATAAATAGTGCTCTCCCTTTTGTATATTGTGCGACGCATGATTGTTGTCGCAGAGAAGTCGGGGAAGGTAACCTTGTGCGAGTATTACTTAGTGGGGAGGATAGAAAATTTTAACAGAGAGTATAGAGACCCCATTAGTTGGGTTTTTGCTTTTTTAAATTTTCTGCTTGATATTATTTTGCGTCGCATAAGATATATTGTCCGACACATGAACACCTCTCTTCTTCGCTAGAATTACCCAAGTTTGACGGGCGATTATTTTATGATCCCTCGAGGTTTAATTTCTGAACTAGCTAATTATAACCTTATTTACTTGCCTCTATAAACAAAAAGTCCCTTTTAAGGACTTCCTTGTTCTTTGCTTTATTCGCAGTTACTATGGCAGATATGCTAGTGGATCTACTGGAATTCCATTTTTACGGACCTCAAAGTGCATGTGAGCGCCGGTTGTGAGCCTTCCTGACCCGCAAGTCCCACGAGCAGCTCCTGAGAGCCCTATAGCATCTCCTTGTCGTACAAATTGGTCTTCTGATACATATATTTTACTCATATGCCCATATACGCTCGACAACCCATCTCCGTGAACAATAACAACATAGGCGTATGACCCAGTGCATCCTGAATCATACTTTACTCGGGCTACGTATCCAGAAGAGGCTGCTCTTGTGGATGTTCCTTGTTTTGCTCGAATATCGATTGCTGGGTGCTCAAAAACATGTCGGTAAGGGTAGTCTGGGTCATGGAAATACGCTGTTACCTTATTTTTTGGGACAGGCCACATGAGGCTTTCACCAATAAGATAGCCAAGTCCTTCTTCTCTTTCACGAGAGGCGAGCATTTCGCGTATTTTTTTCTCAATAGAAACAATATCGCTATTAATCCCCTCCTGCTCACCACGAAGTTGCTGTAAGAGGGTCTGAAATTTTCTTTCTGAGCTTTTTGTTTCCTCAAGTAAATCTGCTTTTACAAACTGCTTCCCCCTCAAGTTGTCTTTTTCTGCTTCAATTTCGTCCTTAAGGACTTCTAAAGACTCTTTGTACGATTCTTGTTCAGATTTAAATGCAAGCATTTCTGTGTTATGAGTGTTAAGCCCCTGTAAATTTACTTGAAGCCCACTTTGGACCTGGGCATTTCTATCAATCGATCGAAAATAATCCGAAAGAGTTGTGTTGGTAAGTAGAATTTCGAGCGGAGATGTTTTGTCGAGTGAATGTATTGTTCGGATCATCTCTCCCAATTGCTCTTTGTTTTCATCAATGTTTCGCTCAGTACGCTTAATCTGAGCATCGGTAGTAAGGATAGATAGCTTTTGCTCGTCTATTTCCCTTTCTTTAATTTGGACATCTATTGTCGTTTTTTCGACTTCTGCATCTAGAATTGCAATTTGATTCCTTAGTGTCGAAGCTTGTGACCTTTTTTCATCGATCGTGTTTTTGTATCTTTCCTTCTTTTCTTCTAGCTCATTAATTCGCCTTTTCTGGTCTTCTAACTCCTGATTTAATTCTTCTATCTGGGCTTCTTCGGCAGATACATGAGTAGGTGCATATGATAGGAGTATGAATGTAAATACCAAAAATATCACAGCAAGCGCTGCTTCTATCTTAAAAAGGGATACATTTTTAATACTAAAATTTTTTTGCATACAGTAAGGTTGTAATTATACCACACCCTACAGTGCTTCTAATAGATCTATTGCTTTTTGTATTCTGGAAACAGCTTTGTTTTTTTCGATAATTTGGATTGTTTCGTATACTCCTGGGGAATTTTTTAAGCCGGTAACAGCTATACGGAGTGGCCAGAGGACAGTTCCCCTATCAAGGCTTTTTGATTCTCTCCAGCTTTCCACTTGTTCTGTAAGACGTTCTATCTCAATGCTATCAATAGTGCTTTCAAAGAGCTCCTTTAAGCCATTTAATACGACTAAAGTATCTTCTTTTGTTGATTTTTTGTGAACAAGAAGTGATGCATCATATTCAAGTTCTTTTTTCCAAATATAACTAACGTACTCAGCTAGCTGTGAGAAGTTTTGTATTCTTTCTTGAGCTAGTTTTACAATTAAAATAAGCTGCTCGTCTGAATAATTTTCAAATGGGCAATCTGCTTTTTTGAGCCATGGTTTGGCGTTTAAAAGAAGTTCTTCGTCTGATAGCAACTGAATATACTTATGGTTTATCCAATTAAGTTTTTCTAAATCAAAGACAGCGGGACTTTTTTGGATGTTTTCTATGTTAAATTCCTTTATGAGTTCCTTTTCGGTAAGGATTTCTTTATCGTCTCCAGGATTCCAGCCTAAAAATGCAAGAAAGTTTTTAAGAGCCTCAGGTAAATAACCCTGATCTCTGTATTCTAATACCCCCTGCGCACCATGTCGTTTTGAAAGCTTTGATTTGTCTGGGCCTAGAATCATTGGTACATGAGCAAATCTTGGAGGTTTCCATCCGAGGGCGTTGTAGAGTTGGAGGTGTTTTGGAGCAGAAGAAATCCATTCTTCTCCGCGAATGACATGGGTTATATCCATTTCGTGGTCATCTACAACAGAAGCTAGGTGATATGTTGGGAAGCCGTCAGATTTTAATATAACAGGGTCATCTTCAAGTGAAATATCGAATGTTACTTCCTCTCTAATAAGGTCCTGAAAAGAAGCATGTCCATGATTAGGCATAGTTAAGCGGATAGCATGAGAACCTATAAATTCATCTGCATTATGAGTTGGTTCCTCTGTTTTGCATTGGCCATCGTACCCTGGTGGGAGTTTTCTTTTTTGCTGCTCTTCTCGTAGTTGTGCAAGTCTTTCTGGTGAGCATGTGCACGGATATGCAAGACCTTTTTCTAGCAATTGCTTGGTATAGCTTTGATATATTTCTAACCTCTGAGACTGAATATATGGCCCCCTTTTGCCCTTCTCATCTAAATCGTGAGTAAGAACACCTTCGTCGGGTAATATACCCAACCAGGAGAGGGATTCTATGATTTTTTCTAGACTACCCTCTTGGAGTCGTGATTGGTCTGTGTCTTCAATTCGAAGTACAAAGGTTCCTTTATTATGGCGAGCAAAAAGCCATTCAAACAAAGCTGTTCGAATATTTCCAATGTGGGGATCTCCAGTTGGTGATGGTGCAAATCGAGTTCGGACCTTCATAGTGTGTCTTTATAATACATTGGAAGTGTTAAGATACTCAAGTGCTTTTTTAGTTGCCTCTTTTCTTACTGCATGAACTCTGTTAAGAATCTCAGCACGAGACACCCATGCAAGTTGGCTGAATTCTCTTTTGTCTGGATTAAGAGCGTTTGGGTCTGTGGCGGTTGCTATAACAAGCGATTGCTTTTGTCCTTTGTATCCGCTATTAAGTTTGTGCCATTTTGGCCAGGTATATTTGTAGAAATTTTTTACAATACGATGAACACTAAATGTGTTCGACCCTAATTCTTCCTGCATTTCTCTGAAGAAGGTGTTTTTAAGGCTTTCTCCTTTATCTTTTCCACCTTGAGGCATTTGCCAATGGCCTGGAGAGTCGACCCTTTCTGCAATAAGGATGTTTTTATCTTTGTCGAGAATAAGGGAAAGAATGTTTGTCCGATACATTGTTTGTATTCTTAGCCAGTAAGCAATCGTTTTTAAAGGAAATACTATTGTAGCATTAAAGATCCTTCGTGCTCTGGTTGGTTGCAGGAGTAATCTCCATAGCCACTCGATTCCTATTATTCTTAAAACTTTTGGAGCTCTTGGAAGAGCGCCGCTTATCATATCAAGCGAACCACCTATTCCCATTGCAAGCGATATTCCATGTATTTTTGATAGATGCTTGTAGATGACTATTTCTTGGTGTGGAGCCCCTAAGGCCACGAGAACGACGTCTGGGGGGTTCTGAGAGAGTTGCTTAATAATAGTTTTAACTGATTGTTTGCTTTTACGGTCAATATGAGATGACCCCGCTAGTGAAAGCCTGGGATATTTTTTATGCAGCTCTTCAATAGATTTTTGGTTGTTTATTTGATTTCCTCCAAGCAAAAAAACGCTCTTAGAATTTTTCTCAGC
>JABIPD010000107.1 GCA_018698735.1 Candidatus Jacksonbacteria bacterium
TTGTCGTTTTCTGCGGCTTTATTTTTCTTTATTGTACCGCATTTTGTGCATGTATGGGTAATAATGGTTTCTTCGCCTTTGGTTTCTATAGCTGTTGGCTGCAGAGCGCCTTGGCAATCGTTATTACGGTCGCCAGGGTTAATGTCTACGTGTTTGCTCCATAAACAATGTGGGCAATGGTTGGTGTAGCCACTGCCTTTAACTTTTGTATTACATTTTTCGCACGTAAAGTCTTCTTTTGTGCGTTGGAATTTTTTAGACATAGTGTTTTAAGATGTGGAGAAAGGGATGCGCACTCGTATGTACACATCCCCTTCCATTGGTTCGTTCACCCTGTTGCTGCGAGCTCTGTGCGTTGTGAGACTTCGGCGATCGCTGCCTTGGTCTCTTTGGTAGCAGTTTCGATTTCCTTCGGAGGGATGCCGTCATGGTACCCCGCGAAACTGAGCCAGCGCACCAAGTTGCGCTCCAGTTGCTCGACAGCCCAGGTTACAGGGCAGCGAACACTTTCAGTGATTTCGACTTCATTGCTTGGCAGAACGATCAGGGTTGGATTGCTGCCGAAGCAGGTGAAGTGAAGCAGGCAGCTGCCGTCAGGGTGGAATACCTTAATCGACACTCCCTCGTCATCCTCTGGGTATTCGTACGCGACGACAATTCTGAGGCCACCTAGCCTGATTACGCTTCCGTCTCTCGTTGTTTCCACGAACGTACTCCCAGTGTAACGGACAAAACAGGTGTTTCGTCCTAGTTAATGCTAGAATAGTAGGTAGTGGAGTCTTTTGTCAATAGATAGTCTGGTTTGTTGATTTTTTGGGTCCATTTGGGTATAGTATCAATGCTTTTCTTATGAGTTGGAGAGCTTATAATGTCGAACGAGGATCCTGAAAAAATGTAGGGGCGCGTAGCTCAGTGGTTAGAGCACCGAGCTTATATCTCGGCGGTCCCAGGTTCAAGTCCTGGCGCGCCTACATTTTTTCAATTTCTGTATTGAGTGGGTCCGTAGCTCAGTTGGTTAGAGCGCTTCGTTGACATCGAAGAGGTCAGAGGTTCGAATCCCCTCGGACCCACTGAATATGGATATAAAAAGAACGGCTCATGTAGTGAGCCGTTTTTTTTGTGCATTATTGCCAGTCTGTAGATTGCCGCGGTCGCTTGGACTCCCTCGCAATGACAGTTTTTATATTTTGCTGCTATTTGTAGAGACGGGGTCCCGCCTGCCATCGCAAGCGAGGCTTTGCGGGCTGGTAACCCCGTCTCTACAGAGGAGGATCAATTTTTCTCTAAAGCAGTTTTTAGTTGCTCTAGCACCATTCCTTCTGCCGCTAAAATATCGTGCCCCTTTATAGAACCAGTAATATTATCTGGTGCGCCAGTAGGGGCTATTGCAGAGAGGGTGTCTATTAAATTTAAAGATGAATTGGCTCGACATCGAATAACAATATCTTTCGAGGCTTTTTCGTATAGCAATACAATAAAAGAAGCCTTTGGAGTGTGAGAGGTGAATTCCCGCATAACACCATCTACCTCTTTTTCGCTGCTTTCAGATTTATCGAAATCGTTTTTTGCGAGCAGCGACCAGTAAATATTATGTTCCTCGTCTAGTTTAATACGCGCTAATGCTCGTCCCCAAAGCTTAAGAACTGAAAGCGATTTGTTTTGGAATAATCCGCCTACAATATCTTCTCGTTTTGCACCTAATGCCATCAACTGACTGGCTACTGTTAACGACTTTGGAGTAACAACTGCTTTTTTAAAGCTGTCGGTTTCTTCTATAACTCCAGAAAGTAACAGTGTTGCAATCTCTTCGTTTAAAAAATCGTTATAATTTTCTTGTAGATAGCCTGTTAGCAGCTCGCTTGTAGAGGTTGCGGTGAGTTCGACAATATTTACTTCTCCGTATTGTTCGTTGCCAGCGCCGTGATCGATATTAATAATCGGCGTCTCAAAGAAAAACTCGGTATTATTCTCGTACAACATTCCTAACGAGTCTAAATCTGGGGTATCTACGGTAATAACGGTGTCGTATTGGAATTTTCCTTGTTTGGTTGTTATGCGTTGTTCATCTAAAGAACCTGTTTTGGGGATAATAGATAATGTAAGCGTATTGTTTTCTGTAGAGTGCTCGAGTTTTTCGAAATTTCGGTCGGCAAGATCTATAGAAACGATAAATTCACGGGCGCCGCTAAATTCACGGCCGATATTATCAACTGAAGGTAAGAATTGATAGAGGTCGGTATTAGCAAGGGCAACAATATCTGCTTTTTTACCAAGATGGGCGCAGAGTTTTGCTAATACAATGCTCGATGCCAAGCCGTCTGCATTCGCGTAATGTTTTGTTGCGATAAGAACAGACGAGCTTTTTTCTAGCTGTTCGGAAAGCTGTTGGTAGGGGGTTAAAGACATACAATTTGCGGAGTCAAAAAATCAAAATACACTATAGTGTACCCAAGCGCTGTTTTGTGGTCAATGTGTATAGAGTATCGGTAGCCATATAATTGACGAATTGGCTTAAAAATAGTAGGTTAACAAGGTTAAATCAGAAATTAAAAGCACGAAATCAGAATTAGATAGATGGGTTTAGTTTGTTTCGGATTTAGAATTTAAAATTTCGAGCTTTCATCACGTATGAATATTACAGAACTGGCACGACAATTAAATGTATCACCAGAAGTTTTGCGGGAAAAACTCCCAGAACTTGGCTTTGATATTGGGAAAAGAGCGATAAAAATAGATAATGTTTTAGCTCAGCGTGTAAAAGCCGCTTGGCAAGGGATGGAGGCAGAAGAAGCTCGCAAACGGAAGGCCGCAGAAAGAAAGGCAGAAAACCAAGTAACAGACGAAAAAGAAGAGATAGCTGTAGAAGATAAAAAGGTAATCTCAATTCCTGATACATTAACAGTAAACGAGTTTGCGGAACGGCTTTCTATGCCAGTTGCCAAGGTGATGACGCTTTTAATGCAAAACGGTATTATGGCGACATTAAACGAGCGGATAGATTACGAGACAGCGGCTATTTTGGCAGAGGATTTAGATTATGTAGTAGAGCGAGATGTAACAGAAGCAGAAATAGGTGCCGAAGATAAAAAACGCGCGAAATTAGAGAAAGTACTAGGCACACAGAAGAAAGAAAATTTAGCAGACAGGCCACCGGTGGTAGTGGTTATGGGGCATGTTGATCATGGGAAAACGAAATTGCTGGATGCAATCCGAAAAACAAACGTAGTCGACGGCGAGAGTGGCGGTATTACTCAGCATATTGGAGCATATCAGGTAGAGAAGAATGGCCGCAAAATGACGTTTATCGATACTCCGGGGCATGAAGCGTTTTCTATGATGCGTGTTCGTGGTGGACAGGTGGCAGATGTTGCTATTTTAGTAGTAGCAGCAGACGATGGGATTATGCCGCAAACACTAGAGTCTTTAAATGTTATTCAAAAAGAAGAGATTCCGTTTGTTATTGCGATTAATAAAATAGATAAACCAGATGCCGATATCGATAGAATAAAACAGCAGCTATCAGAATTAAACCTTGCTCCAGAAGATTGGGGTGGAAAGGCTGTTACAGCCGAAATTTCTGCAAAAGAAAATATAGGTATAGATGAATTACTTGAAACGGTATTGCTGGTAGTAGATTTAGAAGAGCTAAAAGCAGATCCAAATGCCGACGCTTGCGGAACAGTTGTAGAAGCGAAGGTAGATAAAGGCGAAGGCCCAATCGCGACGGTGATTGTGCATGCTGGTACGCTGAAGGTTGGCGATAATGTTGTGGTGGGCGATGCCTACGGAAGAATTAAATCGCTTATAGATTTTAATGGCGAAAGAATCCAGAAGGCTGGGCCTTCTATGCCGGTAAAGATTATTGGGTTAAAGACTCCGGCAGCGGTTGGGGATTTATGCGAAAGAGTTGAATCTTTAAAGAACGCGAAAAAGAAAAAAAATTATCATATTCAAATGGAAGAAAAGCCAGCCGTTGTCGTTGCTGCTGAATCTTCTGACGACGAATCCGATGTAAAAGAATTCCCTATTATTTTAAGGGTAGATGTTTTGGGCTCGCTTGAGGCGGTTGTTTCGTCGCTTGCAAAGCTCGTGCATCCAGAAGTTCGTGTAAAAGTTGTACGCCAGGGGTTAGGAGATTTTACCGAAGGCGATATAAAACAGGCTGTAGATTTAGGAGCAGCGTTGGTTGGGTTTAACGTAACGCTTTCTGCTGCCGCAAAAGAGGCTTCGTCGCGGTTTGAAGAAAAAATAGAGCCGCATAATTTTACTATTATTTACGAGCTGGTAGATTATGTAAAAGACGAGCTCGAAAAAATGTTGGACCCAGAGGTAAGCGAAAAAATTGTTTCGAAAGCACAGGTTATTGCATTGTTTAAACAAACCGGAAAAGAAAATATTATCGGTGGACGTGTAGAAGAGGGTACCTTAAAGAAAGGCAGTCGTGTTCGAGTTATGCGCAAAGGCGAAGAAGTTGCAGATGCTATGCTTGCCGAACTACAATCTGCAAAACAACCGATTGATTCGATAAAATCTGGAAGTGAATTTGGCGCAAAAGTAGTAAGCGACGTTGAGCTTGCAGAAAACGATGTGCTTGTTGCCTTTGAAGTAGAAAAGAAAAAACGAACATTCAATTCCTAAAAAGATTACCTAGAGAGCTATGCCAGCAGAAAGAATGGATCAAATTAATTCATTGTTGCAGCAACAAATAAGTTCAGTGATTGCCCGTGAAGTTGAATTTCCGGACAAGATGTTTGCAACCATCCAACGAGTAGAAACTTCTCGTGATTTAAGATTTGCGAAAGTGTTTGTTTCTATTATTCCTTTCGAAAAAAGAAAAGACGGCTTAAAAATTCTTGTAACCTCCCGAAAGCATATCGCCACAGAAGTTGGTGCTCATGTGGAATTACGTTCCACCCCTAAAATAATATTTGTGTTAGATGAAACCTCGGAAACAGCTTCAGAAATAGAGGCTGTGCTCGACAGAATAAAAGAAGAGCAGACCAATGAGTAATAACCATCGCGACTATGGAAGCAATGCGGATTCAAGAAACCTGTTATCATATTCATTCATTATGTGTGCAGGCAAAACGAATTCTGGTTGTTTCTCATGAAAATTGCGGAGATGCAACCGGTGCGTTGCTTGCATTTGGTGGTTATTTAGCAGATTTAGGAGTTTCCTACGAACTGTGGTTGCCTGGACCGGTTGGTTCCACGGTTCAGTTTTTACCAGGCGCCGTAGAGGTAGCGCATACTACATTGCCAGCTTTAGAGCAGTTTGATATGATCGTTTCTCTCGATGCTGCAGACGAAGTTCAGGCCGGGCTAGAAAATGCCGAGTTTAAGCAATGGCAAACCATCGGGAATCCGCTTGTTGTTATAGATCATCATTATACAAATACTGGGTACGGCACAGTAAATTGGATTAATCCGCATGCTGCTGCCACGTGCGCAATGCTGTATGATTATTTTTTTAGCATTAAGCAGCCGATTACTCGCAAAATGGCAACATGTTTGCTAACTGGCATTCTTACCGACACAGGCTCTTTCTCTAATGCTGCCACAAACCAAGAGGCTTTGAGTGCTGCGTCTGAACTGCTTATTCGCGGAGCACCGCTTGCGACTATTATTCGCCATACATTTAAAGCCGCAGAAAATTTAGCGCTGTTACGGTTGTGGGGGAGGGTGTTAAGCAGAATTCGCTATCGGAGTACGTATGGAATGGCGATTGCCTGTATTACTCAACACGATTTGCGAATGTGTGGGCTAACCGAAAACGATTTAGACGGTATGGCGAATGTGATGAATGTTATAAAAGACATCCGGGTAGGGTTGTTGTTAACCGAGCTTTCGGATGGAACAATAAAAGGCAGCTTAAGAACAACCAGAGACGATATAGACGTCGCACAATTTGCAGCACAATTTGGTGGCGGTGGTCACCAACGAGCAGCAGGCTTTAAATTACCCGGTAGATTTGCGCATACCAAACAAGGACTCCAGATTATTTAAACGATTATACTACTTATGTTAATTCCAACAGTTATAGAAAAATCTAATTACGGCGAACGAGCGTACGATATTTATTCTCGGTTATTAAAAGAACGGATTATTTTTTTAGGAACGCCAATTAACGACGCGGTTGCTAATACTATTATCGCTCAACTTCTTTTTTTAGACAGCCAAGAAAGTTCGAAAGATATTAAAATATATGTTAATAGCCCTGGTGGATCGGTAAGCTCTGGTTTGGCAATTTACGACACCATGCAGTACGTGAAATCTGATATTATGACAATTTGTGTAGGTATGGCGGCTTCTATGGGCGCGGTATTGCTTGCTGGCGGGGCACCTAAAAAACGCTACGCCCTTCCTAATTCTGTTGTTATGCTGCACCAAGTTATGGGAGGAGTAGAAGGCCAAGCAACTGATATTAAAATTACCGCAGAGCAAATTTTAAAGACAAAAGATCGGCTAAACAAAATTCTTGCAAGCCATACCGGCCAAGGGATAAAAAAGATAGAAAAAGACACCGACAGAGACTATTACATGACCGTAGAAGAGGCAAGAGACTATAAAATTATAGATAAAGTTGTTACTTCCGCACCTAAGGGGTAAGACCTTAAAAAGAACTTGAATAATTTTTTAATCTGTGGTACTTTGAGACCGGATATTTCACGATTAAATAGCTACCATTGATGATACGTTTTGCTGGTAATTTCGTTCTGATAGCGACAGTTGGTGCGCGGAAATATGTTTCAATTGCAATTTTCTTCTCTAGAAACATTCATTCTTTCAGAAGTATTCAAGACTAATGTAAGCAAGAACTACTTTGGAAGAATTATGCAGAAATAACCTCTTTTATAAAAAAGAGTGCTTTCGTTTTCCCGCATACAATGCAGCCAAGACGCACGATAGTATTATTGATGGCAGATAGAACGTACTATGGAACCACTATATGGAGTTTTTATTTTGCTTGCATTGGGAGCAGGCGGTGTAGTTGGATATATTATAAGAAAATCGACTGCAAAACGCCGAACAGAATCAGCCGAAGTAAAAGCTGAGGCTATTGTAAACGACGCAAAGCAAAAGACAAAAGAATCGCTTATCGAAGCAAAAGATAAAGCGTTACAGATTATTGAAGAAGCAAAAAA
>JABIPD010000029.1 GCA_018698735.1 Candidatus Jacksonbacteria bacterium
CTAAGCCGCATCTTAATATTGGTACTATTGGTCACGTTGACCATGGTAAAACCACATTAACTGCTGCTATTCTAAAAGTACTCGCAGCTAAAGGTTTTACAGCTGCAGACAAAAATGTTGATCAAATTGATAACGCGCCAGAAGAAAAGGAGCGCGGTATTACTATTGCAACATCACACGTTGAATACGAATCAGCAAAACGACACTACGCTCACGTTGACTGTCCTGGACACGCCGATTATGTTAAAAACATGATTACTGGTGCTGCACAGATGGACGGTGCAATTTTGGTTGTATCAGCAGCAGATGGACCAATGCCACAAACCAGAGAACATATTTTACTTGCACGACAAGTTGGTGTTCCGTATATTGTGGTATTTTTGAATAAAATAGACCAAGTAGACGACCCAGAATTAGTAGATTTGGTTGAAGAAGAAGTAAGAGATTTGTTAAAGAAATATGAATTCCCCGGAGACGAAACTCCTATCATAAGAGGTTCTGCATTAAAGGCAGTAGAAAACCCAGACGACGAAGAAGCTGGAAAACCTATTATGGATTTAATGGAGGCTGTAGACTCTTACATTCCAGAGCCAACAAGAGATATCGACAAACCTTACTTAATGCCTATCGAAGATATCTTTTCTATTGAAGGACGTGGAACGGTTGTAACCGGTAGAATCGAAAGAGGAATCGTTAAAGTAAACGAAGAAATTGAAATTGTTGGACTTAAAGACACCACAAAGACAGTTGTTACTGGTGTGGAAATGTTTAACAAGAATTTAGACGAAGGACGTGCTGGTGATAATGCAGGAATCTTACTCCGTGGAACAAAGAAAGAAGAAATCGAACGCGGACAGGTGCTTGCTAAGACTGGTACTATTACCCCACATTCAGAATTTGAAGCAGAAATTTATATCTTATCTAAAGAAGAAGGTGGACGACATACTCCATTCTTTAAAGGATATAAACCTCAGTTCTATATTAGAACAACCGACGTAACAGGCGAAGTAGAACTTCCAGAAGGAACAGAAATGGTTATGCCTGGCGACACTATTAGCTTAAAAGTTAAATTGTCTAAACCGGTTGCTCTAGAAGAGCAAATGAGATTTGCTATCCGAGAAGGTGGCCGAACAGTAGGCGCCGGAGTAGCAACAAAAATTATAACCTAAATTATATGCCCAGCCCTTCTCCTTCGGGAGTAGGGCTTTGCTAAACCTTTATTTCGAGAGAGAAGGGCTGGGCACCAAAGTACATTAAAGAAGTTCACATGGCAGAAAAGAAAACAACAACTCCAGAGAAGGCAGACGACGAAGCAAAAACACGGATTCGGTTAAAAATTCGAGCGTATGATCATAAAGTTATCGATCAATCTACTCGAAAAATAATCGATACCGCGGATCGTTCTGGTGCAGAGATTGTAGGACCGGTACCTCTTCCAACAGAAAAGAAGAAGTTTACGGTTATGAAATCTACGTTTGTTCATAAAGATTCTCGTGATCAGTTTGAAATGAGAATCCACAAACGATTAATAGATATCTTTAATCCAACACCTCAAACTGTAGACGATTTAATGCAGCTGAATCTTCCAGCCGGAGTAGATGTAGAGATTAAAATGTAGTTTTGTTCAATCTCAATCAATTAAGATAGGGCAGCTCGGTGATGTAACTCCCTTCCACTTTTTCGCGAACGAATTATGTTCTCGAAAAGATGGAGGGGAAAGTACACATAGCAGGCTGTGTTATCGTGAAAGGCATTCGTTCGCGTATTACACACTCAACTCAATAGAAAGCTAGGCATGATTTTCATGCACTTCTTCCGCTTGAGTTGGCGGATTGTTTTTTTACCAACTCATCGCGAATATACAAATTGAGAACAAATATACAAATAAGAGCAGTACAGCATTTGTATATTTGAAGAAAATTCGTATATTTGCGACCCGTTATATGAAATATATATTCGGACAAAAAAAGGAGATGACAGAAGTCTTCGACGACAAAGGCAATAATATTGCCGTAACAAAGGTGTATGCTACACCTCATGTTGTAATCCAAAAGAAAACAATAGATAAAGATGGCTACGAGGCAGTTCAGATTGGATTTGGAGAATCAAAAAAAATAGGAACAGCATTAAAAGGATTATTAAAAAAGAATACTTCGCAAGGAGTTCGAGAAATCCGAATAGATACAGCACACGGAAAACGAGATTTACCAGTAGAGATTGGTGGTTCGCTCGATGTTTCTCAGTTCGAGATTGGCGATAAAGTTTTTGTTCGAGGAGTTACAAAGGGTAAAGGCTTCCAAGGTGTTGTACGACGTCATGGATTTAAAGGTGGGCCTGCTTCTCATGGTCATAAAGATCAGTTAAGAATGCCTGGGTCTATTGGTCCTACCGGTCCACAGGAGGTATTTAAAGGCACAAAAATGGGTGGCCGAATGGGTGGCAAAAGCGCTACCATTACCAATTTAGAAATAATGAAAGTAGATGTAAAAGACAACAGTTTATATATTAAAGGAGCTGTTCCAGGCGCACGAAACGGCTGGTTAGAAATTGTAAGTGAATAATATGGCATCACAGAACGCAAAAATATACGACCAGACAGGAAAAGAAACCGGAACGTTCGAGTTACCGGAAGCGATTTTTGCTGTTGAAGTAGAATCATCTCTTATTCATCAGGTGGTTATTGCGCAACAAGCAAATGCACGCGTAGCAATTGCTCATACGAAAGGCCGATCAGAGGTTCGTGGTGGTGGAAGAAAACCATGGCGACAAAAAGGTACTGGTAGAGCCCGACACGGATCTATACGATCGCCATTATGGGCTGGTGGAGGAGTTACTTTTGGGCCAACGAAGTTTCGATCATTTGGCAAAAAGATAAATAAGAAAATGAAACAAAAAGCACTTAAAATGGTGTTAACAGATTTAGCAAAAGAAGAAAAGATTGTGTTGGTAGACGACATTAAAATTTCTGGAAAGACGCAAGAAATGGTAGCGGTGCTAACAGCACTCCCATGGGAAGGCAAGCGTGCTATTCTAAGTTTTTCTTCGAACGATCCAGCACGTATTAGAGCATGTAAGAATTTGCAGTATATTTCTTCTGTAGAGGCGAAATCTTTAAATATTGTAGATTTACTTAAGACTGACGCGCTTATTATGACAAAGCAAAGTATGGAAGATTTAATCGCTTTGTTGAAGGCATAACATATGGCATTACTTAACCGAAAAAAAGCAACAGACACAGAAGCAAAGCCTGAAAAGAAATCAGTGCCAGTTAAAGCTGCTCCAAAAAAGCCAGCGCCTAAAAAAGCAGTAAAAGGAAAGGCAAAGGAAGCAGAAAAGCCAAAGAAAGAAGCAAAGGCTATTCATTCATCTTATTCGAACATTCTTTTACGACCGATTGTAACCGAAAAAGCTGCAAGCCTTGGAGAAGACAAAGTTGTTTTTCAGGTACCGTTAGATGTAAACAAGGTTCAGGTTAAGAAAGCAGTTCACGCCATTTATGGTATACGACCAGTAAAGATTCGAATGATTACCTTAAAAGGTAAAAGCATCCGAAATAAATTCTCGCGTGCTCTTGGTGCAAGATCTGCTATTAAGAAAGCTATTGTTTCGCTTCCAAAAGGAAAGCGTATTGATGTATTCGAAAACGTCTAACCTATGGCAATAAAAAGATACAAACCAACAACGCCAGGCCGCAGAGGAGCATCTGTGGTTGATTATAGTGAGCTTTCAAAAAAGCGACCGGAAAAAGCGTTGGTAACATTTAACAGAAGCAAAGCCGGTAGAAATAACCAAGGTAGAATTACTGTTCGTCATCAAGGTGGTGGTGCTAAAAGATTATACCGTATGGTAGATTTTAGACGCCAAAAATATGATATAGAAGCAAAAGTAGCAGCAATAGAATACGATCCAAACCGAACGCCATTTCTTGCATTACTTTATTATAAAGATGGTGAGAAACAATATATTATTGCCAACGAAGGTATGAAGATTGGCGACACGGTAGTATCTTCGGAAAAGAAATTACCCGTTGTGGTTGGAAATGCAATGCAGCTTCAGTATGTTCCAACGGGTGTACAAGTATCATTAATAGAAATAGAGCCAGGCAAAGGTGCTCGAATGGTTCGATCTGCTGGAATGTCGGCTACGGTACAAGGAACCGAAGGCAAGTATACTCAGATTAAGATGCCTTCAGGGGAAATACGGCTTGTATTAAAAACAGCATTAGCTA
>JABIPD010000106.1 GCA_018698735.1 Candidatus Jacksonbacteria bacterium
GACAGGATCTATATTTATTTGAACTTGATTATTAGACAGCGAGGTTATCCTATGTGCTGGCCCCCACCCTTCAATTCCAGAACTCCATTCATTTTCATGTACTATTGTACGAATTCCACTTGGAACGCGATCTTCCAGAGCAAGAAATACAAGCAAAGCTCCAAATATTAAAATCGAAACAACCCAAAACAATTTTCTTATAATGTTAAATTGTAAATCTGTCATATATCCAGATAAATACCTCTCCTATTTGCTTTTCCGGGGGGCCTAATAAATTTTCTGTTTCCGCTAGAACACGGCTATTTATAAATCTAAACTCTGTCATATATACGCAGCGTTGGGCTTCAGTTGCTGAAAGAGCCTGAAGAAACAATTCTTGCGTAGGATATTTCGATAGAGTTTCAAAGATCTTAACTCTTTCTGGCTGTGCATATTCTTTGTACACAGGAAAACCTCCACCAATAATAGTTCTTCCAGATGCTGCCTCCAAGCCAAGCAACGGCCACGTATTTGCTACTACGCAATATTCTGTGTCGTTTTGTATTTTTTCCCAGATATATTGAGAGGCAAGGTATTCACTTTTTGTTACTCTATCAAGGATTGGACCAGATGCAAACGTAGATGTTGTTGCAAATGATACGCCAGCTATCATAAGTACAATAAGCATTTTTGAAGGGGCAACTTTATTAACAACAGTTATTTTAGACATCTGCCCCATAATGGAATAGCATCCGTAAACAAATAAAAAACTTACGAACAATGCAATAGATAAATCGAGCCTTCTCGCCAGGGTTCTATAGCCATCCATTACAAACCATGAGACAAAATAGCTTAGAGATAGAACAACAAGAAATGCTGACACACACCTCCAAGCCTCGTTTGCTTTTTTTCTAAGGACGGACCAAAAACCTATTGCCGATGTCCCGTAGATAATGAGAGAAATTGCAAGCGGCCAATACGGCCATCGCAAAAATGACACCCTACTCGTAGGAAGCCTACTAGCTTCGTACAAAAAATTCCCTTGCCCGATATGTGAACCATAGTGGGTGTATCCTACAAGGTTTGTTATTCTTCCAAAAGCATCTGCCAGTCCCTGAAAAATAGATTCTGGACTGGCAAGGCTTTCAGTAAACCAGCTCAATCCAAATACCTGCTCCAAAAGTGGAATAAGAGCCGCAAGTAACACAATGCTCACTATAAGGATAATAGCATCTATGGACTTTTTTCTTTTAGAAATACTTCTTTGGATAAGCGCAAGAATAGCCAAAATAATAGACAGCAAAAAATGAAGGATATAATGGAAATAACCTAAAAGAATTGCGATGAGGCCAAAGTACTTCGACTTTTTGTCGCCAATTGATACATACCGAAGCCACGCCCAAAGTATAAAAAGAAAGGATAGCTGGCCAAAGCCAACAGGAATAGTAATCCCACCATATACTTGATACGGAAAAAAGGTTATGGGAATAAATGTTAAAAATAGTCGCCAGCGTTGGTCCTGAAAGAGAAAGCGTGATATTTCGTATACACACAAAATAATAAGCCAAAACCACACAAGCGGAACCAACCACTGGTCAACGCCCTCTAATGATATGCCAGTCATTTGGTGAGTAAAAATAGTTAGAATCCACTGAGGGGCGTACGAAGACTTATTTCCTGCTATAAAAACCTCTGGGACTGTTACTCCTGCAATCGTTTTAAGTGGAATTTCTTTTTCACCAATTAAACTGGGAGTATACACCTCACCTGTAAGCAAATATTTCTCCGAAGCAATATGCCGCCATCGATCGCCTCCGAACCCACCATCATAGGTAATTGGAATATATGCATGCAGGACAAATGAATACACAATAAGAAGAACAAGAACTCCATGTCTTTTCATTGGTGAAAAAATACTCCATAAAACAATTATAGTAAGTATTAATACTACCCACAGAGCAAAAGGATGCACAACATTCCATGGAGTTAAGACATGCGCTCCTGTTTTACCTATCAGAAGCAGAACTATAAAGAGAAAAGCTAAAGCAAAAAACGCAATAAGCATTTTTTTAGGTGCTCTTAAAACACTCCATTTGCTTTTATTCTGGACAGACCTAAGAGGCCTAATTCTTTTTGAACGATAAAGCCCCAAAAAAAGAGGTAACGAAAGAAAAATGCTCTCAGTTACAATTTCCAGGCGATAAAAAATGATTGGAATACCACCCAAAATGCTTATTAAAAAAACAAACAAAGCAAAACTGATAGGCAGTATAAATAATTTCTCTGGATTGAGCGTGTCACAAACAACATCCCTCATACTCAGTGTTCCGATAATAAGAAACCCAATCAATACAAAAAAAGAAAACGGTCCTGAAATTATTTCAGCTAGAGATATATACAAAAAAACACCCACTATAAACGGAAGTAAAAATAGGAAAAGTCTTGAATCTCTGCAGCTTTTCATCTTATTTACTATATTTCGAAACACATTCATGTAATTTTTTTCCAACATTTTGCCATTGATATTTTTCCTTAATCACAGAATGAGCTTTATTTCCCATTTCAGCTCTCAAGTAAGGATCTTTCAATAACTTGAATAAAGCCGTAGCGAGTCTATCCACATCACTCGGTGGAACAACAAACCCTGTTTCTTCATTTTGCACAAGGCTTGCCGGGCCTGGTAAATTTGAAACCACGACAGGAGTCGCTGTTGCCATTGCCTCAAGAATCACCAGTCCAAATGCTTCAGAGGAATCTATGGAAGGAAGAACAAATAGGTCGAATAACTGGTAATACTGAGCAAGTTCACCTTCTGAGATTCTTCCTGGAAACAAAACATTATCAATTACACCCAATTCCTGAGATCGTTTTATATAGGGATCTCTCAAATCCCCGGCTCCTGCTATAATGCATCGAAAAGGAACATTTGGATGATAATTTTTAAGTTTTTTTATGGCCTGCAACAACACCGGAACACCTTTAAAATAGTGCGCCGTATCGAGCCCGCCCACAAACCCTATGATTGTTTCTGTTTGTTTTATATTGTGCCTCCTCAGGAGCTCTGGTTTCTTTCCTGCCTGATAAAACCGATGCGTGTCTACCCCGAGTGGGGCTACAGATATTTTGCCAGAAATTTCTTTCATGTACGGTGCTAAATTTGAAGATTCTGCATACTCAATGCTCGATACAAGTATTTCAGACGAGTGGCGAAGAATCTTTGGCAAAAACAATTTTTTGTAAATTCTAAAGACAGTCCCCTTAACCCCATCAGCTACATTATCCATATGGTAATACATAAGAAGAGGGATTCCATACACCTTAGATGCTTTATAGGAAGCTTCTGCAAGGCCGTAAGCAGGATACTCTAACAAAATACAATCAAACC
>JABIPD010000058.1 GCA_018698735.1 Candidatus Jacksonbacteria bacterium
AAGGAATAAAAGGCGTATTTATTTTAAAGGTATCTCTTACATCTAGTATGGGGCCTGGTGTTCGCGTAACCATTTAGTAGTATGGGAGAAAAAAAGACAACAAAAAAGAAAAAAGTTCTTCTTGTAGAAGACGAAAAAGCTCTTGCCAGTGCACTTACTACAAAGCTCGAGGCCGATGGAGTAGAGGTGTTAGTGTGTAGCGATGGTGCAAGTGCAGTAGAATGTATAGTTGCTAATCCAGAGCATTTGGTGGTGTTAGATATTATTCTTCCGAATGTAAACGGTTTCGAAATTTTACAGGAGGTGCAATCAGGAAAGAAGCGATCGCCAATTTTGATATGGTCTAATCTAGAGCAAGAAGAAGATATCCAACGCGCAAAAGACATTGGCGCAGACGAATATTTGTTTAAAACAGAAGTCTCGTTGATCGATTTGGTAGATTATATTCATAAATATCTTTAAAAAATACATTCTTCAGAAAAAGCAGTCCCCTCACATATAGTATGTGGGGGAGCTGTTTTTTTGTTTACCATTTTCATATGCACACGTTATGCACATTGTTGGCGAAGTAGGTGCTTGATACAATGAGTTGTTATTTGCATATGACGTTACCATACCAAAAATTAAAGGAAATGATCGCCGGCGATTCGCCGATGATTACTTCTGTTACCGAAATAAAAGAAGAGCAAATCCAGCCATGTAGTCTGGATTTAACTATTGGTACACATGCATATAGAGTTTCTTCGAGCTTTTTACCTCAACCACACGAGACGATTGAAGAGGTGTTAGAGAGAAATACATTGTATAGTTTTGATATAAAACCAGGAACCATATTAGAAAAAAATGCCACCTATATTATTCCATTACAAGAGGGTCTTTCTCTTCCCGAGGAAATATATGGAAAGGTAAATCCAAAAAGCTCCATTGGTAGGGTAGATGTATTTGTTCGCTTGCTGGCAGACCGAACGCCTCAGTTCGATTTTGTGCCACGGGGGTACAAAGGCCAGTTGTATATAGAGGTAATTCCGCTATCTTTTGTTGTTGCCATAGAACCTGGGTTATCGTTAAACCAAGCAATATTTCGCACAAGCGACAGTAACCAGCTATCAAGTTTAGATTTAAAACTCGCTCATTCAAAATATGGGTTGGTGTTCGATTCAGCAAGAAACGAACCAATGGCAGCAGAAGACATTCGTGTTCAGCAAGGGTGTTTGGTGCTTACTATAGATTTAAAAGAAACAGATATTATTGGTTGGCGATCTAAACCAAGTAATGTGGTAATAGATTTAGCAAGAAGAGAGTATTTAGATGCCGATGACTGCTGGGAACCAATAATGAGAACAAATAAGAACGAGCTGGTAATAGATCCGAATTCTTTTTATTTGCTAGCCTCTCGCGAGCGCGTACGTATTCCACCAGAATACGAAGCCGAGGTTATAGCCTACGATGTAGATTCTGGTGAACTACGGTCGCATTATGCTGGTTTTTTTGATCCTGGTTTTGGGCACGGAGACGACGGAAGCTTAATGGGTTCGACAGCTGTGCTGGAGGTTCGGCCTCATACCGTACCTTTCCGGCTTACGCATGGGCAGGTTATATGTAAAATGGTGTACAGAAAAATGTCGGAAATTCCAGAAAAATTATATTCACAATCATCGGGTTCGTATTATACAGGCACTGGCCCTAAACTTTCTAAACATTTCAAAAATACTTGGTAACGGAGAGAAATTATAAATCCTAATATCCAAATTCTAAACAAATTTTAATGATCAAAATTTAAAATTCAAAACGTTTAGAGCATTGGGACATTAATATTTTATGAAAATTTCACAATCAGATAAAGATCGGCAGATTTATACCATGAACGAACTGGGGTTAAGCCCAGAGGTTGTTGCTGTTGCGTTTGCAAAAACATCTCGTTCTCCAGATTCGTTTAAAGATATCGCAAAAGATCTTACCGACGAAAAATCTGCACAGTTTCACGAAAAATGGGTGGTAGGGTATGGCCATGCGTCTGTTGCAGAGCATGCGGTTCTAAATATCGCTATCGAAAATGTTTCTATACTGGCAAGTAAAGTAATAGAAGACAATAGACTAGCCTCGTATACCGAGAAATCGACACGCTACCAAATTTTTGATAAGGGCCGCTACTATAAACCAGGCAATGTTTTACATTCCGAGCATGGGAAATTGTATGTCGAGACCATGGATTATTTGTTCGAAACATACGAAATGCTTATTCATAAGCTGATAGATTTTGTTAAACGTCGAGACCCAAAACCTGCAGACCAGAAAGAACGCTATTACGATGCAGCTTGTATGGCAAAGGCGTGTGATATTGCCAGATATTTATTACCAACAGCAACCTACACTAATTTAGGGATGACATTAAACGCGCGTGGGCTTGAGTATGCGATTGTTAAATTTTTATCCCATCCGCTTCAGGAAATTCAACAGATTGGCCAAGAAATTAAAGCCGCTGGCCTTAAAGCTACGCCAACGCTTATAAAGTTTGCAAACGAGAATGCATACATGCAGCATGTGCAAAACGAAATGCAGCAAACGAGCAATGATTTATTTAAAACCGAGGCCCCAGAGCAATCCCGATCGGCCGTGGAGTTAGTATGGCACGACGAGCTTGGGGTAGAAAAATATGTCGCAGCTCTTTTGTATAAAGGTGCTCAACATTCGTATTACCAAATATGGCAGAAAGTGTTAGCTATGAGTTTAAGGGAGAAGGAAGATATTATAGCAAAAAGCTTTGAAAACAGGGGAGAGTTCGACCAAGCACCACGCGAATGCGAAGTAGTAAATTATGTTCACGATATTTTAATGGACTACGGAGCGTTTAGAGATGTTCAGCGCCACCGAATGGCAACCCAGGTGAACCAAGATGTAACAGTGGTGCATGGTTTTGAAATGCCAACAGAGATAGGCGATGCGAATTTAGATGCCGAGTTTGTAGAGGCGATGAACCGATGCGAGCAGGCGTATCATGTGTTGGTAAAAGATTTCCCAAAAGATGCTCAGTATGTGGTGCCATTAGCATTCCGCAAACGAACACTGTTCTCTTGGAATCTTCGAGAGCTTCATCATTTTGTTCCGTTGCGTTCTACCCCAAAAGGCCACCCTTCCTACAGAAGAATCGCTCAACATGTACACAACACCGTAAATAAAGTTCATCCATTGTTGGCAAAATATATACGCGTAAATAAATCTGGTGAGTATCTCTCCACCGTTGGTACCTCTCAGCAGTTCGAAAGAAACTTAAAAGACTAAAGCCTTGCAGCAAATTCTAAATTAGAAATAAAAAATTTAAATAAGCCTCAACTCCAATTTCGTCATTCCGAGCCTGCAGCAGGCGAAGAATCTCTGGCCTCTTTTGTTTCTTAACTGCAGAGATCCTTCGCTAATCACTCTCCGTCACAAGGACGGGGCACGGCAGGATGACGAACAGAAGATCTTCCTCACTTCGTCATTCTGACTGCGGGGGAAGAATCTCTGGCCTAGCCTAACTGCAGAGATCCTTCACATGCAGCTCAGGCCTGTCCTGAGTCTCGAAGGGATGACGAGGGTAGGAACGTTTCTCTCATTTTTTTATTTTGCAAGTTGGATATTGATATTTACATAACATATGAATCAAGGAAAATTAATAGTATTAGATGGCACCGACGGTTCTGGAAAAGGAACCCAACATAGTTTGCTCGCAAAAAGACTCCAGTCCGAAGTAAAATTAGAGACCATAGATTTCCCGCAATATGGCGGTAAATCTGCTGGCCCAATAGAAGAATACTTAAATGGTAAATACGGAGAATTCGAAGACGTCTCTCCATATGTTTCTTCGATGTTTTATACGGTAGATAGGTTTGCATCTAAAAAAAGAATCAACCATTGGCTGGGAGAGAAAAAACTTATTCTTGCTAATAGATATGTGTCGAGCAATATGGGACACCAGGGGGCGCATTTTCCAGATTTAGCATCTAGAAAACAATATTGGGAATGGCTGCTTTATCAAGAATACGAGGTATTTGGAATCCCAAAGCCGTACAAAACCTATATTTTGTTTGTGCCAGTAGAAATTTCACAAAAATTGGTGTTAGAAAAATCACAGAGAAGCTATTTGGGCAACAAAAAACAAGATATTCACGAAAAAAATACAAGCCATTTAATGGCAGCACAAGAAACGTTTTTACAGATGGCAGAAACGTTCGAAGACATAGAGTTAGTAGATTGCACAAAAGACGGTCTGCTTTTGGAAAAGGTCGCAATAAATGATATACTGTATTCAAAGATTCAAGCAGATCTTGCCTCTTAAGACTGCGAGAAGAGAATACATATATGATAACCCAAACCCCACAGTTAATGCCTTCAAGAGTGGTTGTGCGAGGAGCATGGGAGCTTTGTAAAAAGCATTGGAAAGTATTTTTAGGGATTACAAGCTGGTATATTATCCCGCTTATTATAGTCCACAGTCTTGGACAGATTGTGTATTTTGGCGTGTATAGTCTTGTTCTTACTATTGTATTTTATGTGTTCTTTGGGCTGCTGGCATTGCTGGTTCATGTGGCATTAATTTTAGCTTTAGAAAAATTGCAAATAGGAAAGATAAAAAAACTCTATAAACATTTTAAGCAAACAATTCCGTTTTTGCCTGCTGCTCTGGCGCTTTCTGCGATAGCGGTAGTGGCCTCTTTTATTGCGCTCGCGATCGTTTGGTTGCCGTTTTATATTCTTTCCGCACTTTCTATTACGGTTCCCTATTTAGAAGCAATCACCTTTATTGTTATTTTGGGGTTAATGATAGTAGTAAGCGTTTACTTATTGTTTCCATTATATTTGTTAATAGGCAAATCAACCGGGTTGGTCGATTCTATCACCGGTTCTTTACGAATGGCACACAAGGCCTGGATTCCATTGCTTAATCGTTCTATAGCGCTGGTGATTGTTGGTGCGGTAGCTTCTTTAGTAGTATTTTATATAGTGCTGCTTGCTATTGGGTTTATTGTTGGAAGCCCAGGAGAAGGGTTTAGAGAAGGTTCAGACGTTATTTGGTGGGTACAGCTGTCACAAATGGTGGTGAGCATGTTATTTGCACCGTTTTTCATTAGTGGAATTTGGTTGTTATATAAAGATTTGTCGAGGAAATCGAAATAGTTTTTTGTACAGCAAAGAGAGGTGTGAGCCTCTTTCTTTTTATTGAAGAATTTGGTAATCTCAGAGTGTCGCTTTGCATTTTCTCTCCTGTCATTGCGCCGTGCCCCGTACCGAATGGTACTGGGGATCCCTCGTAGAGGGAGAAGCAATCTCTGCTGCTTATTATAAAGAGAGTTCGTAAAGAGTTATTTTCTATGGAATTAGAACCAGTTATTGGTTTAGAAATACACATACAGCTTAAGACATTATCTAAAATGTTTTCGCCTTCAGATAACCGAGGCGAGGCGGCTGCTATTAATACAACAATAAAAGAGATAGATCTGGCACACCCCGGAACATTACCGGTCGCAAACAAAGAAGCGGTTATAATGTCGTTAAAAATGGCGATTGCCTTAGAGTGTACTATTCCAAAACGCTCTAAGTTCGACCGCAAGCATTATTTTTATCCAGATTTAACAAAAGCGTATCAAATTTCTCAGTACGATGAACCATTAGGCACCAACGGTTCTTTGGTTATTTATACAAGCGATACGGAATATCCTATTAGAATTCACCGGCTTCATTTAGAAGAAGACGCCGCTAAATTATTTCACGATAAAGAACCAGGTGTAAGTGTCGTAGATTATAATCGTGGCGGAACCCCGTTAATGGAGATTGTTACCGAACCAGATATTAAAACTCCTAAACAAGCGAATTTATTTTTGCGAGAACTGCGAATGCTTGCGAGAGCGTTGGGTGTTTCCGATGCCGATATGGAGAAAGGCCATTTACGGTGTGACGCGAATATTAGTTTACGTCCTAAAGGCGAGAAAAAATTATACCCCAAAACCGAGGTAAAAAATTTAAACTCATTTAAAGCCGTAGAGAAAGCGTTAGAATACGAAACCAAACGGCTTACTAAGTTATGGGAAACAGGCGAGCAGCCGACAGTTCAATCTACTCGCGGTTGGGATGAAAGCAAAGGCGAGACCATAGGCCAGAGAGAGAAAGAAGACGCACAAGATTATAGATACTTCCCAGACCCAGATTTACCGCCAATGACATTTGATTTAAAGGGTGACGGCTCTGATGATTCTGCTCCTCTTATTGCAGAGGATGGGACAGGGAGTGGTGAATCTATTTCTGAGGGCTCTGCTCCCCTCCTTACGAAGG
>JABIPD010000022.1 GCA_018698735.1 Candidatus Jacksonbacteria bacterium
CTCTTTTTGTGCTTATACAACCGCCAAATCAATCCAAAGGACATCTATATAAAATAGATTATAAAATAATTCCTCCAACAATCGCAATTTCATTTCCGACCGTCAGGCCTGGAGGAGGGGCTGGTCCAGGAACCCGGGCATGAAGGTCGGTATCTATTTTGCCCTCTGCCTCTACCAATTTCCACCGGTAATGTCCATCTATAAAACCTAAATATTGCCACCTGCCTGATGGCATATTTGTTTGGACCATCGATGGGACTGATGATTTTGTTTCTCCTTCTTCTTTTTCCTGTACTGGGACTGGTTTTTTACACCCTGTATCCTTCTCATAATAATCTTCAAGGAAGGTAAGGAATTGTTTGTTGCCGGTAGATGGTATGTCCCTAAATTCCTGTTCTGGAGGAACAGATGGGGGAATACATTTAACATGGAACCATGTCCACGCACCATTACCCAAAAGATCTGCTCTTGGTGGAAGGTGACACTTAATGTATAAACCATTATCACCAGTGTTTTTTATAGTAATTTTTTTTCTCTGACTTGTGTTCTTTGTTGTTCTAAGTAATGAATCTTCTGGTGCGATATTATCTACTGTGGTCGATAGGACAGTTTCCGGGTAATTTCGAAAGGGCTCGGTCGAGGAAATTGTTGGTGCATTCTTGAGCTGTTTAACTCTACATAAAAATCTAACAGATTCCGGTGGACACTTTATAATATTTACCTGCTTATCCATTATAGTGTCTCTTTGTGCCATGTTCATCATTGTATCCATAGGTAGTATAATTTGTCCTTTCAGGTCAGTTTGGAATTTCTCATTCCGCAAAGTCGTTGGAAATTTCTTCGCCCCTTTCTTCGCTTCGATACCCTCTATGGTAGGACCGAACGCATCGTTACGTGCTGGGACAAGTGATTTCAAACCTTGAGTATTGGGAACAAGTTGGGTGCAACCAATCGAGGGTTGTACTACCATCAATGTTGCATTTCTGCCTTTATCTGCACTTTTTGCTGTGTAATCGACTCGATTACCTGTCAAAGTGGCACAATAAGCCAAAGGTATCAATAATGAAGATGAGAAAAAACTAACCTCCATATGTACAGAATCAAGAAAAGTGTTACTTCCCAGTACGATTGCATGCATCAAATCATTACCACAACACCCAGGAAAACTCCCTCGCCTCAACAACCATCTTCTTTGTTTATCATTATCCATCTCGTTATATATTTTTTTCCATCTTTCAAACTCTTGAGAACCAAACCAATCTGCACAAGTTGCCTCGGTTTTTGGCTCAAAACATTTGCCTATTATTGATTTATTTGCTCTTAAGCGCTTTACATCTCGGTTGTTAGTTCCCCGAAAAATCACATCTGAGCATTTTCGTGCGGATTTATGTCCCTGCACTTGCCGTTTTGCTTCCAATTCCCAATAATAAGCTCCTCCTTGTTTCTTACAATCCAATAGTACAGTTAATTCTTTAAAATCGCCTTGAGACGCTCCTTTTTGATAGCTAATGGGTAACTTTTTGAAAAGTTGTTGGTTTCTTTTTCCCAAATGTAAATCCCTAAATGCGTGCCGTTGCTTTCCTGTCGTTGTGTTTGTCTTCGGGTATGTTGTGTTAGACTCCACCTTTGTACCGATTACACTTTTATAGTTTTGCCCGATATTTTTCGCACTCTTGACGCTTTCACGAAACTCCTTCTCATCATCTTCTTCAAGGCGTTTCTTTTCCATTTCATTTAGCGATTCCAACATTGCTTTTTGTATATTCGGGACTGTCTCATTTTGGTTTTGAATTAATGCAACAACAATAGCTTCAATTGCTGGGTCTAACATACGGACCACCTTCCTCTGGTGTGTTAGTTTTTCAAACCGCGAAATTCCGGTGCCAATATTAGCTTTGCTCCAGTTCGTGAGTTCTGTCCTCACATATTGTATCATTGCTTTTTTGGATTTTTTACCAAATTTTTCTTCGGTTTGTTTTCTTTCATCAGAGGCAGCACGCACCAATGTAGGCGTCGCCTGGGTGTAAGTACTTACACCGGTCCCATCAGGGAAGTACTCAAACGTTTTTCCCATTGCAGCTTTGTCGCGCTTTTGTCGTACCTTTTTAATTTCCTTAAGGTCTTCCCCACTGGGCAACTTTTTTTTTAATTCATCAATAAAGCCGCCAGTTATCATTTCTTTTAATTGTTTAAAAGCATTCTTTTTGTCCTCTTCTGTTTTATTACCTCCCCGTATTCTAGTTTTTTTTCTCTTTTTTCGTCTGCGTCTTGTTGGTTTATGTTTATTGCGCCTGTTGTTTTTTCTTGTTTTTTTTCTATATTTTCGTCTACGTCTTGTTGGTTTATGTTTTTTGCGTATTTTATCTTTTCTTGTGTATTTTCTTAAAGCCTTTCTTTTGGTTCTAACCATTATATAAAATAGTTAGATTATTTATATAAATAATTGGATTAGTATATATATAAATGAGATTACCGGAAGACATATTGTGGAAAATCTGGACATATGCGGGTCCCAAATCTTATTTTTTGGATAGGGAATTGATTTCTATTATTGATGCTAAAAAGAAATTATTTATTACGAAACCATTGCGACTTTATTATAAATTATGTAGATGGAAGAAAAAGCATTATTATGATGAATATCACCATATGGAGTCTATCGGTCGCCCTAGTATGTGTATAGAATCAGCTAAACATTTAGATCTATCCGGGTGTCCGATAGGAAAAGTTAATGATGACCAAACATTGCAAATTTCTCAACAAGTAGCAGATATCTTGATACCTGTATCTACTATGAGAGAATCTAGCA
>JABIPD010000067.1 GCA_018698735.1 Candidatus Jacksonbacteria bacterium
CCAGAAGGATCGTAACAAACCTTCTATATGCCCACGGAACAGCAATACAGCAACAATAGCTAAAACAAGAGCTATCCCTAGGGCAGACGAAAATGGCTGGCTGCGTTCTGATCGTCTCATACAACTCTATTCTATGTTATCGTCTTAAAAAGAAATCTTGGGCTGGTGGAAGCAGTACATCCGCTAAAAGATCTATATCCTCGAGAACAATGCCAGTTCCACGAACAACAGCTGTTATAGGGTCATCCGACAACGCCACGGGAATTTGAGTTTCATTGTAAATACGTTTGTCTAAGCCTCTAAGCAAAGACCCACCACCCGTAAGGAGTATGCCGGAGCGATAAATATCTGCTACCAACTCTGGAGGAGAAAGCTCTATTGTTTGCTTAATATGATTTATAATCTGCCGAACCTGTTTTTCTATGGCGTCTCTAACATGAGCGTCTGTGAGTGCGAGTTCTTTAGGAAGCCCAGAAAACAAATCTCTACCCTGTACACGCATTTCCATTGGCTCTCGCAGTGGTATAACCGAGCCTATTTTAATTTTTACTTGTTCTGCTGTTTTTTCACCAACAAGCAGATTAAAGTTCTCTCGAATGTATTGAATAACAGAAGCAGTCATCTCTCCACCAGCACTCCTAATAGTTCTCCGAGTAACGATTCCTCCAAGCGAAACAACTGCTATTTCTACTGTCCCACCACCAATATCTACAATAAAATGCCCAGTCGGCTCTTGAATTGGCAGCCGAGCACCGATTGCTGCTGCCATCGGGCTTTCTATTAAGTGAACCTCTCTCGCACCAGCGGCTATAGTTGCATCTTCTGCCGCTTTTCTTTCTACCTCTGTTACATCCATGGGGATAGAAACAACCACTCGAGGCCGCGGGACCAGCGTCCAACTTTCTCTATGAACCTTTTCTATAAAATAGCGCAGCATTTTTTCTGTTACCTCAAAATCCGAAATAACACCATCTTCAATAGGGCGGGTTATGACTAAATGCTCTGGGGTCTTGCCAAGCATTTTTTGAGCCTCTTCGCCCACAGCTACTATCTGATCTGTTCGTGTATTTAAAACAGTAAGAGATGGTTCATTAATAACAATCCCTTTATCTTTTACATACACCAACGTTGAAGAAGTTCCAAGATCTATCCCCATGTCTGTAGAAAATCTTCCGAGAAGTTTATTTATCATATACATTTCTTAAGCGTTGAAAAAAGCACCTATCCCGGTGCTTGCGCGGAACGTTTCACTCCTATGCAGTTCGACTAAAAAAGGCTTTTTATCCAATCGACTATTTCGAACCTGGCAACATCTCTTACTGTGATAAGCACAAAAAGGAGCATTAAAAGCATGAATCCTATTTGATGAGTCATTCCTTCTATCTTTTGGCTTACAGATTTGCCTCGAAACTTTTCGATAGCAAGGAACAGTGCCCTGCCGCCGTCTAAGGCTGGGAATGGAAGAAAATTAATCACTGTAAAATTCAAAGAAATAACAGCAATAAACTGTAGCACATGGCTTATTCCAAGGTCAATCACACGGCCAGTAAACACAGCTATAGCAACCGGGCCACCAACATCGGATGTTACTGTTCTGGTGGTCACTAAGTCGCGAAGAATCGTTCCAAGGACAACAACTATTCGCCCAATAATATAGAGAGATTCTTTAAGCCCCTTCCATACAGACACAAAAGGGTTGTATCTTACAACCGCTATCTCCTCGAGCCCAAGTCCTAAAATAGGTCTGTCTGGGTCTACATCTTCTATCACCCGTGGCTCTAATACGTAAGAGATTTCTTGGCCTCTTTTATTAACGAAAAGAGTTATGGTTGCATTCTCTGCTATTGCAGCCTGAGCATTCGAGAGAGTACTAATAGGAGCTCCATTCAAGCGAACGATTTTATCCCCCACTTCAAGCTCGCTGTCTTTTGCTGGGCCGTCATCAAGCACGCCAGATACAATTAAATACCGTTCTGTAATAGAACCATTACCTGGCTCAGTAGAAAGCCGTTCTGCATTCATTGGAAACCCTATCATAAAAACAATAGAGTAACAGACTACTGCCAGCAAGAAATTCATAAACACTCCAGCCGACAAAATGATAAACCTACTTAAAAGCGGTTTTTGAGAAAAACTATCAGTATCGCCGCTTTCAGACTCCTCTCCCTTCATTCGAACAAATCCACCCAAGGGGAGCCAGTTCAAGGAATAAAGAACGCCATTTTTTACAAACCCAAATATTCGCGGAGGTAAACCGAATCCGAATTCTTCAACATTTACACCAGCTCTTCGTGCGGTAATAAAATGACCAAGCTCATGTACAAAAACAAGCAGCTGGAGTATCAGAATAAATCCTATAATAGTCAAAAACATAATGTGGGCTAGCTTCTTATTTCAGTCTCCTTTTGCTGACAAATCGAGTCTACCTTGTCTTGATGTTCTCTAATTGCAGCATCAAGCTTTTCTACATGGCGATATTTTTCGTCCTCGGTTATTTCTTTGTCTTTCTCCGCCTTATGTATCGCATCTTTAATGCTTTCGCGAGTGGTTCGTATTCGCACCTTAGAATCTTCGCATTTCTTTTTTGTTTGTTTTACAAAATCGTCTCTTCTTTCTTCTGTAAGCGGTGGGATTACAATCCGAATCACCTCGCCTTCATTTACCGGGCTAGCACCGATATCACTATCTGCGATAGCTTTTTCGATACTTTTTAAAAGAGATGCATCCCAAGGTTGAATAACAATCTGTCGAGGTTCTGGCACAGACACGCTGGCAAGCTGAGGGATTGGGGTTTTATTACCATACGCATCCACCATAATAGACTCAACAAGCGCTGGAGATGCGCTGCCAGCACGAATAGATGAAAGCTCCTTCTGAAGCATTTCAAAGGTTTTTTCAAACTCTTCCTTTTTCTGGTCTATGTATTCACTCATACAATTAATACGATGGCCCTGCTCCAAGTAACAGAGAGGTAGGAGCATTTTGTGGAATAAACAGGTCTCGAACGACTCTCTCGCCCATATAAGGCAGCTGAATTGTTTTCCATTCAACACCCTCGTTTGTGGTTACAAA
>JABIPD010000074.1 GCA_018698735.1 Candidatus Jacksonbacteria bacterium
GCACATCCATTTTTTGTGTATATACAAGGATAGTAATAATAAAGACAAAGAAGAATGCTAAATGCGGAGGTTAAAAAAGAAGAGGCGGAAGCATTTGTAAAGGTATCGGAGCGATACAAAACATTGTTTCTCGAACTCCAACTTAAAGGGAGGAAAGATGAAGCAATTGAAGCGGAAGTAGAAGAACTGAAGAAATACCTTCGTGAACTTCATATTGATGAAGAACTGCGGATTGAAATAGGTGGTAGCTACAGGAAAGGAACATTCATATTATCAAGTGTAACACTTTCAAACTCTATCGTCTTAATAGACAACAACACTAGTTAGAGAAGCACAACTTCTCTTCTCGTATGCTACGACCAGTAAGCATTACAAATAAAAGTGGCGGAGCGTGGACGGGCTTGAGGAGATGGGATTGTATCGAGAATGAAATACCATAACGGTACTTCATACTCAAAAAGCGCTGCATCTAAACAGATCGCAGTGCTTCCTCTCTTTCTTTCTATTAAAACTCCACTTGCTTCTTTTTTACTCCAAAATCCTTGCGGTCTTTTTTTGTTTTTTCGAAAACACTTTTTAATAATTCTTTATCTTCTTTTGCTGCTTCCTTATTACGGCGTTCAAACATTCGCTGTTGCATTTTTAACGCAGCCTCTAGTTTAAATTCATATAATCCCTTTGGCGTGGCATGAGAAAAAGAAGGAACATTCTCCGAGATTATGCCATAGCAAGAAGCGCCAACACCAACAAGCTTCCCCGTATAAATTGCTGTATTCACAGCCGTCTTTGCATAATCGCCAATTATTGTTCCAAAAAATTGCATGTCTGTGTCTATTTTTTTCTTTCCTATCTTAACGCGAACCGATCCATAGGTGTTTTTAAGGTCTGAATTAGATGTTCCACCTCCAATATTTACCCACGAACCAACATATGAATGCCCGATAAATCCGTAATGAGCTTTATTCGTAAAACTCTCTACAACAGACTCTGCCACCTCGCCGCCAAGTTTTACCTGCTCGCCAGTAGTAACGCTTGGCCCAATAACGGCACCAGCTTTAATGGTAGTACCAGGCCCTAAATAAAGCGGACCTCGTAAAACTGCATACGCCTCGACAGACACTTGTTTATCTAAAACAATCGGCCCGTCTGTGGTATCAAAAACAGCATACGAATCGATAAAACTTTTCTGCCCCACAAAAACTTTTTTATGCTTTTTTAAAGGTTCGTGAAAACCCGATAGGTACCCGATGTTCTCGTTACAATATTCTAAATGATATTTTACAATATCCCATGGGTACTTGAAGATCGGATACTGCTTAACCGAAGTTTTTCCTTTTAGGGCGCTTGCAACAATTTCTTTTATAATTCCAACAACCGGAACAAGCCGAGCATTTATATATACTGCATTAGAATCAACCTTCCATGCTGGCTCCTCTTTTGAAGACGTCTTAAACGAAATATCGCCAGCTTTAAAAAGCAACGACAAACAACCTTCTAACGACACTCCACCAATAGAAATTTGGCTTGCTCGCTTAGTAAGCGTCACAGGATACAGGCCGCGAGAAAGTGAATCTTCTATAACAACGACATGAGCCATATCTTTTTATGTTACATTTTTTCGGGCACTTCTATTGAACACAGAGATAAACTCCCAGAAAGCACACTCGCAACAGCAGTAAGTAACGCATGGCGAGCAGAAACAAGTTCTTTGTCTTTTACATCGAGCACTCGATGCTTCTGATAAAAAGAATTCGCATCTTGGGCTAACTCTAACGAAAATTGCGCCAGCACAGAAATATTAAATTGCTTCGATTCTTGTAGCTGCTCTGAAATCATTTCAACTACGTGCGGGAATCTTAATAAGTGAAGAGCTAATTTTCGTTCTTCAATTTCTTTGAGTATATCATAGGAGTCTGGCTGCTCCAACGACTTTTTTTCGAGAATACTTTTTATTCGTGTAACGGTATATTGCAAATATGGACCGGTTGCTCCGTCTAAGGAAATTGATTCCTCTGGATCGTATATCATATCCTGGTGAAGCGTTACACGCAGCAAATAAAATCGTAATGCGGCTTGAGCTATCATCTCCGCTCTTTCCGTAACTGCTGCAGCAGGCAGGTCTTCCCATCGATCTGTTATTTCCTTTTCTGCTATGGCGTGAAGTTCATCAAGCAAAGCGTCGGCGTCTACCACGGTACCTTCTCGAGATTTCATTCTACCGGAAGGGAGGTTAACTAACCCATAACTTACATGTGAAGACTTCGAAGCCCACGAATATTCCAATCGCTTTAAAATTTCGAACAAGACTCTAAAATGATACTCCTGCTCTCTGGCAACAACATGTAGTATTCCATTTAATTCCGGATGTCTTTCGTTTCTTAATTGTGCGAGTGCAAGATCTTGGGTGATATAAATAGCCGTTCCGTCGGCTCTAAGCACTACTTTTTCATCGAGCCCGACATCTTCTAAATTCGCAATAACAGCACCGTCCTCTCTTTCCGAAAAAATTTTCGTTTCTTTTCCTAAATCAACAACTTCTTTTCCCTGCTTATAAATATCGCTTTCAAAATCTTCTTCCTCAAACTCTACACCAAGCCGGTTATACGTTTCTTTAATCCCAGCTATAACCCAATCATTTAACTGCTTCCACTGTTTTGTAATCTCTTTGTCTCCGGACTCGAGTTTTTTCAAAAGCCCTTGAGCTTCCTCGTCTAATTCTGGCTGCTCTTTAACTTTAGAACTAAAAAGAACATAATACTTCCCAACAAAATGATCGCCCTTCATTTTCGATTTTTCTGGAGTATCACCCTCCCCCCATTTTTGATACGCCAGCAAAGATTTCATAATATGAATCCCTCTGTCGTTTATAATTTCTGCTGGCACGACGGTATGGCCAATAAATTTCAAGAACTGTATTCCAGCCTGGCCTATTACAATATTTCGTAAATGCCCTAAATGCAATGGCTTATTTGTGTTGGGAGAAGCATATTCAACAATATACGTACCTAATGGATGCTGAGGTTTTCCGTACTCTTCCTTTTTTTCAAACACCTCGGTAAGCACATCAGCAAACAATGCTTTATTGGTAAGAGTAATATTCAAAAAACCGCCATCAGCTCTTGCGGACAATACAACCGCTACGTGGTCTGAAATTTTTTCTGCAAGTGTTTTCGCAATTTCATCTGGTGATTTTTTGAGTATTTTTGCTAAAGCAAAACACGGTAATGAAACATCACCCCACAAAGGATTCGGGCACACCACCATTTCTCCAGACAAACAATCTGCTTTCGATTGCACAAGCTCCTCTATCTCTTCGATAATACTTTTTTCGATTGTACTCCATTGTGTCATACGCGTTCTGTTATTCTTCTTTATCTCCAAAAAGCACCCGACCGTCTAAAATAGTTGCTTGTAACGTAAGAACCCCTGGCTCGAGTATAATTTCGTCAATTGTTCCTATCATTTCTAAATTTTTATTCGCTTCATTTATTTTTCCTCCAAGTGCTGCCTTTACTATAGAATCACCAACAGCCCCAGGAAGCGTAAGCCCGCCAACAACAACTTCTTTAACAGTAAAATCTACCTGCCCTTCATTTACAAATGGCTGCACCAGTAACTTCATAATGCCACTTACCGGTTCGGTTACCATTCCGCTTAGCTCTAACCCCTCTGGCAAAATTCGAACCTGACCTTCCTTTAAAAGAAACTCGTCTTCACCAGAAAGAATCACCGCTGTGAGTTCTTTTTCGGTAACCTCAAAGGTAACTGGCGCAGGATTTTCTGGAGTAGCCGTTCGTATCTGAAACGTTGCTGCACCAATTTTTTCTTCTAGACTCTCTCTTTGTTGTATTACTTCTTCTTTTGTTAACTCGACCCGAACAATAGTTGGAGGCGTTGGCCCAAGCAAAGAGCTTAAAACTGGGATTCTTACAAATCCAGTTGCGGCAAGCGCGGTTAATCCTGCAAGAAAAATAAGTATTAAAATACCCAGTAGTATTATACAACCAATATGTTTTTTTGGGGGGGAATCAGGAGAAGACATGTTTTTAATTTCTAATTAATCTAATTTCTAATTGCACTAATCAATCACCAATCCACTAAGCACCAAAGACTGCACATACCTTAGTATATTGTTCATTGGTTATTGATATTTGATTAGTAATTAGTGCAATTAGAAATTAGAAATTCACGAAGCCCCACGCTTCGAAGAGTCGTGTTTTCCTACTTAACCGTAACACTTTTTGCAAGATTCCGTGGTTTATCTGGATTATGCCCTTTCATTATACCAAGATAATACGAAAGAAGCTGCACTGGAAGAATATTTACCATATACGACATGTCTCCAACATTTGGAACATGTAACCAATGGTCGAACACAGAATGATTTTCTGGTGATATTCCAATAATCATACCTCCGCGAGCTTTTACTTCTTTTGCATTCGACAGCATTTCATCTTCGGTATCATCCTTCCCTACCAAAACAATAACTGGCGTACCTTTTGTTACCAGGGCAAGTGGCCCATGTTTTAATTCTCCAGCAGCAAAACTTTCTGCATGGATATAGCTAATTTCCTGTATTTTAATAGAGCTCTCTTTTGCAACAGGAACATTTAAGCCTCTCCCTAAAATATAGACATGCTCTTTATTCTTTAAGACTCTCGCAATTCTCTGGATATGCTTTTCATACCGAGGGTTTAAAAGCT
Organism: Candidatus Jacksonbacteria bacterium; assembly: GCA_018698735.1. Taxonomy (GTDB): domain Bacteria; phylum Patescibacteriota; class Patescibacteriia; order UBA9629; family GWA2-43-13; genus JABIPD01. The sequence goes on from JABIPD010000074.1 coordinate 4,704, forward strand.
CGTTCATTTGAGATGCAACATCTACTAATTTTCTTTTTCCCTCTAGCACATTTCCTTTTGCTGCATAAGCAAGCAACGTCATAACAACAAACTGAGCAGTAATAGCTTTCGTAGAAGCAACAGCTCGCTCTTGGCCTGCATGAATAGGAAACACATAATCTGCTAATCGGCCGATTGTAGAATTTGTATTATTAAGTATTCCAATAATTTTTACGTTCTTTTTCTTTGCCACCTCTATTGCTTCTATAACATCGGCTGTTTCCCCGCTCTGAGAAACAACAATCATTAAACTTTTAGAAGTTAAAAAACCAAAAAAATGTCTAAACTCACTCGCTTCAACTGCATTAATATGTTTATTTGCGACAGTAGAAAATATATATTCACCTAATTTACAAACAGCGGCAGCAGACCCACACCCAACCAAAAAACTTCCATACGCTTTTTTAATCATTTTTGCAACCTCCATCAGTTGCCTTTCGTTTTGATCGACAGCCTTTCGTGTTGTTTCCTTCTGGTCCATTATTTCTTTAATCATGAAATGATCGTAGGAACCTTTCTCAGCTTGCTCTGGTTCTATATCGACAGTAATTTTTCTTCGAGATATCTTTTTGCCATTCGTTAGATCAAAAAATTGCGGCTTTCCTTCTTGCACTACAACCATCTGTCCATCGTCTAAATAGTACACTGTTTGCGTATGCTCAAGGAATGCTGGTATATCTGAAGCTATATACACTTCTTTTTCTCCTACTCCAACAATAAGTGGCGAACCATTTCTTGTTGCAATAAGCTCCTTGCCATCTTGTTCCAGAACAACAATCGCATTCCTACCAGCAATATCTTTCATTGTTTTTCTTACTGCCTCTTTTAAGGAAACTTTTTTTCTGTAATTTTCTATTAAATTAACCACTACTTCTGAATCTGTTTCTGACTGGAATACATATCCCTTCTTTCGAAGTTCTTTTCTTAATACTTCATCGTTTTCTACAATACCATTATGAACCAGAACAATTTTTTTGTTCATCGAAAAATGAGGATGAGCATTCTTCTGCGTTACCCCACCATGCGTTGCCCATCGAGTGTGCCCAATACCAATATGAGCCTCTGGAAGATTAAGGCTTTTAAGGGAAACTTTTCCAATCTCTCCTACCTGGCGTTTCCGATGCATTTTCCCAGTTGCGGTTGCAACCGCAATCCCCCAGGAATCATAGCCTCTGTATTCTAAATGTTTTAGCCCTTCTACAATCCGCTGGTCAGCGTTATGTACTCCTTGATATGCAATAATTCCACACATACATTTTGTAATTTATTTCTGGTGTTTTATTCTGATGATTCTGAACCCTCAGCTTCTTTAAGTGCCTCTAGCTTTTTTTGCTCCTGTAATGCCTCTAACACTTTCTTCATTTCGTCTTTAATAACTACTTTCTTATTTACCATAATATCATATAAGAACTTATCGGTAATAGAAACCCTATAGCTATATTCTTCCGCTGGTAAAAAGGTAAAGCGGATAGGCTTACCAAATTTTTGAGAAAATTTTTCTAATACATTTTCGAGTCGCTTTCTTTGAAGTTTTTTGCCAGCCATCAAAAGATCTGTTTGAGTTTCGACTCCGGTAAATACCCCTGTTAAAATAATAACATCAACATCTCCAATAGCGTCTAAATCTTCTTGAATCTCTTGCTCTATAATAGTATCTGTTTTTGTAAACAGCGCTCGTAATTCATTATAGAGTAAAAAATTTTTCTTTGTTTTATAAAACTTTTTCTGATCTTTTTTGGTCTCTGAAATCAACCCAAATTCCATCAAATTACCAAGCTCTCTTCGAATAGAATTAATATGCTCGCCAGTTAAGCGAGTGAGCTCTCGTACAAAGTATTGCTGGTCTGGATTTCTTAAAAAGTAGTTCAAAAGTTTAACTCTTGTCTTTGAACTAAAAATGTGTTCAAGCATATTATTTACCTTTTCTTGAGTTGAGGAGTATAGTATACTACCAAGGCATTATTTTGCGCAAGCAAGCACTATGGAAAATTCCTTAGAACAAATAATCCTGAATGCATACAACGAAGATGCACCAATAAAAGCCACCATCGGCAAGCCAGGAAAGGCCGGTAGGTGTATTTTAATTGGCCATATAGTAGAACAAAGCCCTGAATGGTCGCAAACGCTTAAGCGAATTGAAGAAACCGTAAAAAAAGGATACTCAGATGCCGTTACCGAAGACCCAGAAGCAGCATTGGAAAGATCGTTACAGAGTGCAAACTATGCGATTGCACAAGTTGTAAAAGAACACGGTAAGGATTGGCTTAAGCAGTTTCATTTTTTGGCGGCTTCGTTCAAAAATAAACAAGTCCATTTTAGTCGTGTAGGTAAAGTTCATGCATTTCTAGTTTACAATAATTCCATCTCCGACCTCGCGCCCCTTACTTACGAGGATTTAGAAAATAAAAACCCTCTTAAAACATTTTCTTCTATTATTAGCGGAGACCTTACAAAAGGCTCTCATCTTATTTTTTGTACCGACAGTGTTCTTGACTATCTTTCACTCGAGAGACTTAAAAAAACAATTAGTGAATCTGAAATAGGAAAAAGAGAGGATGCTTTTAGAACGCTCTTAGGAAAAGCTCCTTCTCAAACACCCTTTGGGCTTCTTATTGTATCAAGAACCGGCAGCACGGAGACTAAAGCAAAAAAGATTACAAAAAAAACATATACCAGCTCTCTTCCAGAAATAACGATAGAAGAAACACCGCTTCCATCACCAGAAAAACCGAAAACCGAGCAAAAGGCTACCCCAAAGCATGTTATTTCTGAAAGTTTTACAGCTCCGCCATTGTTCCCTACAGGTGAACAAAAAATTTCTCTTTTTTCTAATATCAGCGCCATGTGGAAAAAATGGGTAGCATATGTAAAGGACCTTCAAAGAGGATCTCGCAAAAATTCATCTCGCTCTGTTGGATACTCTCGCGTAAAAAAACAAGGTAAAACATCTCCTCTTATTATTATAAAAGGAAGTATAACCGCGCTATTCCTTCTTCTTACTCGAATAATTAGAACACTTCTATCGTTCTGGAAAACAACCTCCAAATCAACAAAAATTCTTATTGGAGTTGCATTGCTTCTGCTTATTTTATTTATCGGAAATCTAGGAAGAACTCAGCAGAATAAATCCGAAGAAAACAACGTTCAAACGTTCAACCAATCGCTCGATACGATTCAGTCTTTCCAAGACCGTGCTAGCTCGGCTTTATTGTATGGAGATATTAAAACAGCAAGAGAAAATTTAACCAAAGCCCAAGAATTAACTCAAGCGCTACCAACAGACACAGAAGAGCACCAAGAAAAACAGCAAACACTGCTTACTCAGATAGAAATTCAAACAAATAAAACAAGAAACCTTACCACCATAGAAGAACCGATCCTTATTGTAGACCTCCAGGTTGCAGACACAGCAATTAACCCTAAACGATTGGTTATGGTAAAAGACACGCTCTATACCTATAACCCGGCTACAAATGCATTACTCACCATAAACCCAGAAAATAAAGTAGCGACCCAAATTCCAACATCTGCAGTAAGCACTGGATATTTCGAAGACGCACTCGCTGGAGATAATTCAGATGTTCTTCTCTATCACAACAACAACGGATTTGTTCGGTTTAATACCGAAACACAAGAATATACAACCCAAACAATTTCGCTTAATTCGGAAGATATTGTGGGTTCTATGGAATATTATCAAAACAGACTCTACCGAATAGACACCAGCCAGAACCAAATATTCCGACATCGAAAAAATGGAGATGCATTCGGAACAGGAACTGCATGGATAACAAGCACCCCTATCCCAGATTTATCTCTTGCGCAGGACATAGCTATCGACGGGAATATTTATGTACTGCTCGGATCTGGACAAATTCTTGAATTTTTCTCAGGAAAAGAAACAAACATTACTATAACAAACGTTGACCCATGGTTCTCTACCCCAACCAGAATAGTAACCTCACCTGAAATGAAGTATCTGTATGTACTCGACCCAGGAAGTAAACGAATTGTTATTCTTACAAAAGAAGGAGTTATGGTAAACCAATACACCTCAGAAAAATTCACCGATCTTCGTGATATCGCTATAGACGAAACAAACCAAAAAGCCTATTTACTCAGCGGCAAAAAAATCTACGGTATTACATTTATCCTTCAATAACTGCCTTATTCTCCCCTCCTTTTGCATTAAGGAGGGGATCCGCCAGCTAGCGGAAGGTGTGGTTTTTCCTAAAACATCAACTCGAAAATAAAAAACGGCTCATGTAATGAGCCGTTTTTTATTTCTAACTGATTTCTTATTTCAATGTAACAGTAGCACCGGCTTCTTCTAGTTTAGCTTTCATTTCATCTGCTTCTTCTTTTGTTGCACCTTCTTTAAGTGCTTTTGGAGCAGCTTCTACTAAATCTTTTGCTTCTTTAAGTCCGATTTCGGTAACAGCACGAACGGCTTTAATAACACCGATCTTGTTGTCTCCTGCTGCGGTAAGCTCTACGGTAAAGCTTGTCTTTTCTTCTGCAGCTTCTTCTCCGCCTCCAGCTGCTCCGCCTGCCATCATCATAGGTGCAGATGCAGATACGCCGAATTTGTCTTCCAAAACTTTTACTAATTCTGAAAGCTCAAGCACGGACATGTCTTCGATTCCTTTTACAAGGTCTTTAAACTTTGCAGGAACTTCTACGTCTTTTGATTCTTCTTTTACTTCTTCGGCTGCTTCCTTTTTTTCTTCTCCTTTAGCGCTTGCCCCGTCCGCACCGTCCTTTGCGTGACTGGGGTCTTTCTTTGCTTCGTCTGCCATAAAATTATAGGTTAATGAATTTATGATTTAGATTTCACCCTTTGGGTGACCACTCAAAGAGTGGCTTTATGTATAAGCATGTTATTGTTTTGTTTCACCAATAGCATGAAGAGCAGTAACCAATCCACGAATATTTCCAGCAAGCACATTTACAAATCCGGAAACAGGAGCATTAATAGTTGCGACTGTTTTTGCGAGCAACTCTTCTCTAGAAGGTAACAACGCAAGCGCGTTAACTTCTGTTGCCTCTAATGTTTTAGATTCTAAAACACCACCAAGAATTGTAACGTTTTCCTGCTCTTTGGTAAATGCATGGACTGTCTTTGCTGCACCAACTTCATCGCCTTCACTAAAAGCGATCATAAGGTTTCCGGTAATGTCAGAGACATCGATTTCTTCAACCTTTTTATCTACAAGCAATTTTGCGAGCAATGTCTTTTTTACTACAGACATTTTTACGTTTTCGTCTCGCATGTTGCTGCGTAACGATTCAAGCGCTGTAATTGGAGTTGCCGTAAATTCTGCAACTACCACAGACTTTGCTTCATCAAATTGAGTAGAAAGCTCTGTAAGCGCGGTCTCTTTCTGTTGTCTTGTTTTTGCCATAAACTCGATCCGAATATACAAATGCATCCGAATGACACGAATATATATTTCGATAAAAAAACGACTATGTATTCCATAGTCGACCTCGGAACAAGCCTAATATAAGCTTATTCGCTCCTAGCACAAGAAATTAAGGGATATTTCACCCACTTGTGATCTCTGGAATACCTACACAATCTAACAAATACACCACTTTATGTCAACTCCCATACCTAGCACGTCATCCTGATCCGCCAGCTGGCGGAGAAGGATCTCTGCATGAGTCAAAAACAAAGATTCTTCTCCTGATGCAGCCTCCCTGTCACAAGGACGGGGCGCGGCAGAATGACGAAAAAACTACCTTAAATATTTCGATTTATTAAGCTTGTGTTCCTCGAAATCTTTACTAAAAATAGTAGTTCCATCTTTAGCATTCAAGAAATACCAATACGGATTATCTTCAGGATAAATAGCAGCTGTTAAAGACTCGATACTCGGATTGCTAATAGGCCCTGGTGGTAATCCACCATATTTATAGGTGTTATATGGCGAATTTAATCTGGTGTCGTCCAAAGAAATGGCTGGAGTATCTTTGCCTGTTACATAATTCACGGTCGAATCCATCTGCAATGGAATACCAGCATCTATTCTACGTAAAATAAGATCTGTAACCTTTTTCCTATCTTCCAGCGTGCGAACTTCTCTTTCTAAAATAGACGCCATAATAACAACATCGTATACCTCCCTATTCTGATTTTTAATCTCAGCTCGCATCTCAGTCGTTAATCTACTATCAAATTCATCGAGCATCCGAACAATAACATCCTCGACTGCGGCATCTTTGAAAATTCTGTACGTATCTGGAAACAAAAATCCTTCTAATTGCGTTACCCCTTCTAAAAATTCGTATTTCTGTATTATTTCTCCAGGATTATTAACCAGCGTAATAAACGACTCGTCTGTTGTTATCTCTTCTGTTTTTACATGCTCGTTCATTTCTTTTGCTGTCCAGCCTTCTAAAAAGGTTACCACTCGTTCGTTCGACAGCGGACCAGTAGAAAGCACATTTACAATTTTTCCTAAATTCCAATCTTTTTCTAGGATATAGGTTCCAGCCAGCACTTTCCCCTGCAACCCTTTCATTAAAACATATGCCTTAAACCAAAACGCAGAGCTAATAAACTCTCGCTCTTCAAGATGTACCGCTATTACCCCAACGCCTTCGCCTTTCTCTATAACAAAAACATTTTCTTGGTTTACTTCGTCGCCAACAACAGCTGGTGGTTGCGCAGAAGGAGTGGTTTCTGGAAAAATACCTTGAAACAAAAAATAGCTTAAAGCTCCGATCGCTATAAGCAAAGCAAACCGAATTATTCGGTGTTTTCGCGGCTGTGGTTGCTGGCGATAAAATTGATTCATAAATAATCTTCGTGGCCTTCTTCTTTCATTTTTTGTACAACCTCTTTAACTCGCTGTGCTTGATCTTTCGGACACACAAGCAAAGCATCTGGTGTATCTATTATAATAAAATCTTCTAACCCTATTGTTGCTACCAGCCTGTCTTCCTCTGAGTAAACAAAACTCCTCTTTGTATCTATGCCAACATGCTTTCCTTTTACAATCATTTCATCGTCGGTCTTAGATTCAGAGGTTAAAATATCTTGAACCGCTCGCCAATGCCCTATATCTGCCCAGCCGATGTGTGCTGGAATAACCATAAGCCCTTGGACCTTTTCCATAATAGCATAATCTATCGAGATAGTCGGCAACGATTCATACACCTTTCGTTGTTCTTCTTTATCGTTAGTGTTTAAAATTTCTTTTACTCCATCGTAAATTTCTGGTGTATGCTTTTCGTATAAACCAATTAACGTTTGTATTGGAAAAAAGAATTGCAATGGATTCCACAAAAAATTACCTTGGCTAATATATTCTTCCGCTGTTTTCTGATCTGGCTTCTCTACAAATTGATTAACTGGATACACATTGTCATCGTTATTGTCATCGTCACTGTATTCGATATATCCATAGCCTGTTTCTGGATAATGAGGAACAACCCCTAACAAAACCCCTGTTGGATTATGCTTTTCAAACACCTCTGGGATAGATTTTAACAATCGATGATATTCTTCTTCGTTTTTAATAAACGCATCCGATCCACAAATACCTACAATACAATCCGGATCTTTTTGAGCGATAGTCATTATAGACAAACATATTGCTGCTGCGTTATCTCTTTTTGCTGGCTCTGCAATAATATGGCCGTCTGCTATCTCTGAGCTTTGTTCTTTAATAAGTTCTTTGTATTGCTCGTGGGTAGATACAAAAACACTGTCGCCTACTATAGGAGTAAGGCGATTGATTGTTTTTTGAAGCAAGGTATCTTGATCGAGAAATGGTTTTACCTGTTTGGGTGACTGTTTACGAGATATAGGCCACAACCGCGTTCCATGCCCACCAGCCAGTATTAACATCGATAATTTCATGTGCATCTATCTTACCATTAGATTTTCAACTCTGACAATTGATCAATTATTTCTTATCTATATCAACCCTTTTACTAATATAATTAGTTTGTTTTCTGTAAGAAACAAGAAAGAGAACAAACAATAAAATGAGCAAGATTGGTTCGTTCCAGAGTTTTAGTGAAACATACATAGAGGTTAAAACTTCATACATCTTCAACAAAAACAGCAAAATAAACATGGCAATAAACGCTCGATACATATTATTTTGCTCGGAAAGTGTTTCTATTTTCTTATCACCTCTGCATGCTTTTACAAACTCCGAATAATTACTAAATTTCACAAAAGTAGTCCATCTTAATAACGGTTCTATAAACAAAGATCCTACTCTACTAATTATTAAGCCGACAAAATAATACAAAAACAAACCTATTAGAATATTCTCCTGAATTAAGGAATAAGGAGTAAACGCCTCTACTAATATAGAAAAAACTACTCCAGGCACTAATTCGTTCAAAAGACTATACGAAGATATTTTAGAAATAATCTCGTTCATATTTAAAGGTATTAATAGTATTAAAATTCAAATTAACTCTACCACCAAGTATAAAAGTGTTCAATAAAGGCTAAAATAACACAAAATAAACGGCTCATATGGTGAGCCGTTTATTTTTGTAGAGACGCAGCGTTGCTGCGTCTAAAAAAAACGTTCCACCGGAACGTTTCTACAATGCATAGATTCCGGGTCAAGCCTCCCCACATGGTCGGGACCAAGCGAAATGACGCGAAAAGAAAACAGCAGCCGTAGTCTTAGAAAGATGTTGATCTCTCATCAGATTGGCTGCCGTACAGTTGTCTTCCGACCAAAGAAGATGGTCGGGGCGACTGGATTTGAACCAGCGACCCTCTGCTCCCAAAGCAGATGCGCTACCAAGCTGCGCTACGCCCCGAACATTGCGGACACGTAAGGAAAGATGGTCGGGGCGACTGGATTTGAACCAGCGACCCCCTGCCCCCCAGGCAGGTGCGCTACCAAGCTGCGCCACGCCCCGAACATTACGGACACGTAAGGAAAGGTGGTCGGGGCGACTGGATTTGAACCAGCGACCCCCTGCTCCCGAAGCAGGTGCGCTACCGGACTGCGCTACGCCCCGACTTTTCGGACGAAACTGGTTCCCCCGGCGGGACTCGAACCCGCGATCTCCTAATTGACAGTTAGGCGCCCTTACCAAGATCTTGGCCACGAGGGTACAAACTGGATTAGAAGTTTCAAGTTAAGCTGATATAGTGGTTGCCAGGGAGGGACTCGAACCCTCAGTCCAGAGGTTCAGAGCCTCTTGCCCTACCATTAGGCTACCTGGCAACAAGAAATTGTGATGGAGCCGACGAGGATTGAACCCAGTCATGCCCCCCACTTGAAAGAACGAATTAAGCTGGTGGTCCCGGGTGTTTGAAGACCATCTCCTGTTCCCCCAACCTGCAGATGTAAATTCGAGAACAGGACTCTACACTTGAGTTACAAGACCATTTTTGGAGATGTAGAAAGTAGGCATGCGACAACGGCCCACTGCTCGGCAAGTTTTTTTAACCACTGGCGTCACACGCCAGCAACGTAGAACTTGACTCATGGGTTATGCGGCCCAGCCATTTTCATCCGCTCCAGCCGTTATGTCCGTTATCCATCTCCTTGCATTCCTACTTCCCACACCAAACACATCTTAGCTAGCTATTGGAAAAGTGTCAACAGATGCCAAACAAAGCCTTTTTTTTGATCAAAATAAAAAAATCGCTCAGTATTTCTGAGAGACTTTCTTGCTGTCATCACGCTTGCCCGCCTTTGGAGGGAGAGAGCTGCATGCCAACGTGGCGATCTCACGAGATTGCTTCGTCACCTGGCTCCTCGCAATGACAATAAACTCCCCCCCTACCCCCTTCATTCGCTAATCACTCCCCGTCACAAGGACGGGGCACGGCAGGACATGCTTATGCAATTTATCCGCCGATAAGGCGGAAGAGGGGGGGAATAACTACAAAAACTTTTTTGCGGCAAATGGAATAATTGCGCCAACAACAAACCCAACCAACACATCAGAAGGAAAATGTACTCCCACCATAATTCTTCCAACTCCAACCAATAGCGCCAACACAACTAACACCCCGATTGTTTGTTTTGAAACGTGTATCCGAAATATATATAAAAGAGAAACTATTGCTACAGCCAAGGCAGCATGAGAAGAAGGAAAAGAACCTGCTGTGGTAGGTGCAGAAATAACCAGCTCGATTGATTGATCAATAAAAGGGCGGTCTCTTTGCACTAACATTTTTATAACATTCACAACCCCAAATACTATCGCCAACAAAACAACCCCTACCACTAACTGTTTTAAAAGCGCACGCGCTCCGTTTTTCTTAAACATTAATCCAACTACTACTGCAAGTAGCACCCAAATAAGCCATTGGGCCAACGCAATACTCACAACGGAACCTACAGAGGAAGCTGAAAGATTGTTTACTGCATGAAGAATGAATATATCCATAATATAGAAAAACTACGAGCAATAGAGCCTATAAAGAAGATCCTTCGACAGGCTCAGAGCCCGTCCTGAGTGATTAGCGAAAGAATGACATTTATTAATTAAGTGGTTCGCCAGTCATTTCTGGCGGTTGAGCAATCCCAAGAACAGACAACACTGTTGGCGCGATATCTGCCAGCACCCCCGACGGAACAAGCCCATACAACTCTCGTAAAGAATCTGGATTTTTAAATTTCTCGCCTACAATCAAAACTGGAATTGGAGAGGCTGTATGTTGTTTATTCATGTGCCCGGTCTGAACATCGAACATTAATTCTGCATTCCCATGATCGGCAGTAACAAGCATAGCGCCTTCTGGACCCATGGCATTAAATATTCTGCCTAAACATTCGTCTACAACCTCTATGGCCTTTATAGTGGCTTTCATATCACCCGTATGAGCTACCATATCTGGGTTCGCAAAATTGGTAATAATAACATCGTACGTACCTGCCTGAATCGCGGCTTCTATTTTTTTTGTAATTTCATGGGCAGACATTTCTGGTTTCTCTGCATACGAAGCAATTCGAGGAGAAGGGATAAGTTCGTGCTTTTCGCCACTAAACGGTGTTTCTTTTCCGCCGTTCATAAAATACGTTACATGCGCATATTTTTCTGTCTCTGCAATATGCAGCTGCTTTAAACCTGCACGCGAAAGCAAACACGACAAAGGGCATTCAATAAACTCTGGAGGAAATGCAATCTGAACCGGCAGCTTTGCCTCGTATTCTGTCATGGTTACAAAATATACATTCTGAAGCGATTGTCGGGTAAAAGATTCCAAACTTGGTAATACAAACGCCTTTGTAAGCTCTCTCGCACGGTCTGGCCTAAAATTAAAAAACACAACACTATCTCCATCTTGGATTGTTGCAATTGGTGCCCCGTCCTTCTCTAATACCGTTGGCGGGATTTCTTCGTCGTATATTTTTTTGGTATACCACGAATCTATCGCCTCTATCGCAGATAACGCCTTGTGTTCTGATTCGCCTTTTACCATCGCATTATAAGACTTCTCTATCCTTTCCCAATGGTTGTCTCTATCCATTGCATAAAATCTTCCAGCTATCGTTGCTATCTGCCCGACCCCTAATGTAGCAAGCCGTGTCTCTAAACTTTCTATAAACCCACGAGCACTATTAAACGGTGTATCTCGGCCGTCTAAAAAAGCATGGATATACACATTCGAAATATCTTTTTGCTTACATAAATCTAAAAGCGCATATAAATGTTCTAAATAACTGTGTACACCACCAGATGAAACCAATCCCATTAAATGCAGTGTTTTTTTATTGGCCTTTGCACGATCAATAGACTCTATTAATGCTTTACTTGCAAAAAAACTTTTGTCCAATATCGCACGATTAATACGAGGTAAATCTTGATACACAATTTTACCTGCTCCAAGGTTTAAATGCCCTGTTTCTGAATTCCCCATCTCCCCCATTGGCAACCCAACAGATTCTCCACTCGACTGAATAGCTTTGGCAGTATATTCCTGCACAAAGGTATCGATATTCGGAGTTTTTGCTTGCGCGATTGCATTTGCTGAATTTTTTGCCGCAATACCAAAACCATCAAGAATAGCTAATACAAATGGCCGGGGTCGATAAGCATTCGGCGCCACAGGTGGTGAATTATTTTCCATACATTCCACTTTTTTTTATTCGTTTTTTGCCAGCAAACTTTGGCCGGTCATTGCATCTGGTTTTTGCACCTCTAAAATCTCGCAAATTGTAGGTGCTATATCTCCAAGTACGGCGTCTTTTTTAGAAAGATCGAGCTTATGGGTAGGAGAAACCAGATAGCACGGGACTTTTACTGCCGAATGCTCGGTATCCATAGCACCGGTCTCGATATGCTGAACTTTTTCTGCATTCCCATGATCTGCCGTAATAATAATATGGCCATTTACTTTTGCTACCTCTGCGAGCAATCGAGCAATTTCGGTGTCTGTTTTCTCTACCGCTTTCATTGTTGCCTCTAAATTCCCGGTGTGAGCTATCATATCTGGGGCGGCAATATTTACAACAAAAAAATCGAATCTTTTTTTAGCAATACCATCGACAACAATATCTATTAACTCCTCTGTCGCCATTTCTGGTTGTTCTTCGTAATGATCGAGCTTGGGAGATGGAATCACCTGTCGTTCTTCGCCTCCAACCGGATGAGCATGCCCGCCATTTAAGAAAAAAGTTACATGAGCAAATTTTTCCGATTCAGACAAATACAATTGCCGAAACTCTCTTAACACCATCGGTAAGGTGTCTTCTACTGGCTTAGGCGGAAAAGCAAACATTGTCGAATCGAGCGAAGGACCAAAATGAGTCATTCCCACAAACCGAATATTCTGAATAACTTTACTTCTCTTAAAAGAACCTGGATTCATTTTCTCGAAATCTTTCTGCACAAACGCTTTCGTAAGCTGGCGGGCACGGTCTGATCGAATATTAAAAAACACCATTGAATCGTTATCCTGAACAGTGGTAAGAGGAGTGCCGTCGTCTTTAATCATAATAGACGGGTCTATAAACTCGTCTGTTTTGTTGGTGCTATACCCATGAGCAACAGCCTCTTCTGGAGTCTTAAATGCAATCCCATCTCCAAGGGCAATTAAATTATATGCTTTCTCGGTATTCTTCCATTCCTTTTTTCTATCCATGCCATAAAACCTACCAACCAGACTGGCTATCTGTTGGCCTTCGTGCATGTGCTCTCGGAGTTGTTTTAATAATGTCGGTGCATGCTGCGGTGGGCTATCTCTGCCATCAGTAAACAAATGTAACCACACTTGCGGCAACTTATGAGCAGCACATAAATCGAGCAACGCCCATAAATGACGAGGGTCAGAGTGCGCACTCTGAACATCTGTTAGCAACCCCATTAAGTGAAGTTGCGTTCCCCAACGCTTTACATGCTCTGCTGCCTCGGTAAATGTTTTGTTTTCAAAAAAAGTGTCTTTCTCTATCGAATCTAAAATAACAACATCGTCCTGCTTTACAACTCTGCCTGCTCCAATATTCATATGACCGGCTTCGGAATTACCGTTTTGATCCTCTGGCAAACCAACAGCAGCTCCAGAGGCGCCTATTTCAATATAGCCTGGTTGTTTATTAAGCGCATCAAATGCAGGAGTATGAGCTTGTGCAATAGCATTGCCTTTATCTGGTGCTCCAATCCCCCAACCATCAATAATAGCAAGCACCACTGGTGGACATTGACCTGACTTCATCATAGACCGTATACGTTATTGTTCGGTAAAAAAATGCTCCACCTATCTTACCTATCCTACGTTGATTATTTTTTTTCTTCAAGGTTATCTGCCTTTTCTAACTCTTTTTTCACCAGTGTTTCCATTCCGCTTTCTTTTGGCTTTTCTTTTAGTGTAAGCGGAAGTGTAAAGATAAACCGAGAACCTTTACCCGGCCCATCACTCTCTGCCCAAATATCACCGCCATGAACCTCTACCACCCTCTTTGCAACAAACAACCCTAACCCAGTACCCTCGGTGTGAGATTTAAAGCCTTCCTCTCCTCGTGCAAATTTTTCGAACACGCGAGTAATGTCGTTTTTGTTCATTCCAATACCATCGTCTTGGGTTGTAAAGGTGACATGCGAATCGTCTACCTTTAACGTTACATCTACATGCCCATTTTCTTTATTATATTTAATCGCATTATCTACCAAATTCATTACCACATCGTGAATTTTGTCTTGATCCATAAACAACGTTGGTGTTGCTTTTTCTGGTTTTTTAAAGGTAACGGTTACCTTCTTTTTCTTTGCTATTGCGTTTAGCTCCATCATAACCGAATCTACCACTTCTTCTAATTTCATTTCTGTGAAGTCTAATTTTAATCTCCCTGCTTCTATGCGAGAAACATTCAAAAATACATTCACCACCCGAGAAAGCCTATCTGCCTGGCCGTATAAATCGTGAATAATCCCCATCTGATCTTTCTGCTCTATCTCGCCAGCTTCTATCATACTTAAATAGCCCTTAATCCCTGTTAGCGGTGTGCGTAGTTGATGCGCAGCAATAGACAAAAATTCAGATTTCGCTTTATCGAGTTGTTGCAAATGTTCGTTTGCTTCTTGTAATTCCCCAGTCGCTTTTTTTACTTCCTCTTGGAGTTTAATGTTAAATGTTTGTACCTCGGCAAACAGCTTTGCCTTCTCCAGTGCAACAGCAAACTGAGAAGTAAGCAACTCTAAAGACTCTACTTCTTCTTGGGTAAATGCATCTCGAGATTTTTTAGCAGAAACAAATAACGCCCCAATAATTCTCGCCTCCAACTGTACAGGAATAACCACATGAATTTCTTGTTCCTCCAACCAATCTGTAATTTCTCTGTGTTCTCGGTTGCCTTTAATTTGGTTTTCATTTTTAAGCTCGTCTATAATAATCGCCGCACGGTGGGCTTGAAGTATTTCGAACAATTCTTGCTGAGGAAGTTCTTTGTGTTTTTCGGAAGCAAATGTTTTCTTTTCTTCGTTGTAATGAACAACATCTACTTCAGAAATTCTTAACCTCTTTTCTATCTCTTCGGTAAATGTTTTTAAAAGAGGCTTTAATTCTATTTCTCTGGCAATCGACTGAGAAATATTTCTTAATACCTTTCCATAGTCTATTTTCTTTTTGTAAAAAAAGCTGTCAGTAACAGCAGATAAAATCGCTTTTAATGGATCTATCAACACAACGAGTAAAATGGAAGCCACCACTAACACCGACCAAGCCTGAAAATTCGTTGTTTCCTGGAACATGGCACTTGCAACAATCGTTACTATTCCAAAAGCACCAGACACAACTGCAACCAAAATGGTATACAAAATACCACGAGAAATAATAAACCGAATATCGAGTAGCCTATACCGAGCAATAGCGTATCCAATACACGCTATCATAATAACCGTAAACAACGGCCCACCCCAAATAAATTTATAGTTCCCAACCCATGGCAAATACAAATTAAAATAAACCCCAAATACTCCAGGTATAAATACTCCCCAAAAAATATACACTGCCTGCGACCGTATAAGCCCTTGTCGTGAAAGGTATAACCGAAACATTCTATACAAAGCAGTTCCAAACATCCCAACAAAATAAAGCGAGAATAAAAGATATGCGCCATTGCCTAAAATAACTTCTTTCCCCCAGTCTCTTACTGCAACCTCTTTGGTTAAAAATCCTGGTAATGCTACCAGCCCACCCATAATAATGGCACTTAGCAAAAGCAAGTAGGTTTGCTTTTTTGTAGGGCTTCGTTTATCTGGAAACACCAACGAAAAATATAAAAAAGAGGCGCCAATATAGGCGGCGCTAATATAATAAAATTTCGCCCACAACAACGCTATTGTCGTGTCTGCTGTTAAGCGGAACATAACAAGTCCCAACGACCACAAGGCAACAAAAAACACAAACACGCCGTACGAGAGTGCAATTGGTGAGCGGTGATTTTTACTTACAATGACGCTTCCTAAAATTAAATTCAAAAATGCGACTGCAAGCAAAAACCAATTTTGCAGATCCATAAAAAACAAAACCCTTAGGAGCCTTACTCAATACTGTTAAGTATATCATAAGACCGCCTAAAGGTTCACTCGACCGGTGTTTTGGCGACAGCAACATTGTGGTAACCACCGAAGCGGTTATGTACTGTTACGCTTTCAAAACCAGCCTTCAAAGTTAGTTCCTCGACTTCCGCTGGCGTACGATAGAACATCCGTGGCCAGCGAACCACGTTTCTTACTGGGTGAGATTCAAGTGTTTTGCCCACACAGCTCCACACAACATACCCACCAGGTACAAGAAGCTTTCGAATCTGAGAAAGAAGGGAGCGTATCTTCCCGTCAGTAAAGTAATCCAGCAGACCGACTACTTCTACGACGATAACATCCCCTAGAATTTCCCCAGATGCTTCATATGGCACAACAGTTGTAATGCTTTCCGCAGTTACCACGGCTGCACCATTGCCCAGAAACGACAAAGCCCTGTTTTGAGCTGTTTCCGCTTCCTGCCCTCTAACTCTTGTAGCGAGAGAACTCACTACTTTCGTCGCGTCGCCGGATATGCATACGAGCGGCGCTTGATGACCGAGTTCTATAGCAGTTTTCTTGGTTAACTCGAGAGCGTCAGGATCCTTGTCGATAGCGATAACACCGACAGGATATTTACTCGAAGTAGCAGCAGACGCTGCTGCGCGAGCACTTCCAGCCCCTACGCTAGCAACAAACCCTAAACGCCCAGGAGTGATTGCAGCCTCCACACCACTCTCGTTTACCACCCAATCTAAAAGATCGGTAGTAAACATTAAGCGATCTCGAAGAGCCGGTGAATTCCAGAAAACGCTATCCCAGATCCAAGCCCATGCTCTCTCGGATCTAGAGGCTTCTCGACCTGCGTAGAACGTCGTTGGGTCTCCATACATAGAAGAAAGTGCACCAACACCGCCTTTCCCCTCACGAATAGAGAGAGTGTATGCTGTGTTAAGAAAAAGCTTTGCTAACCAGCGGTAAACGTAATGCTTTTTCTTGAGCGCAGGAATAGGCAATCGATGGAGCAACCTAAACGACCAGTAATCAAGAGGCCGCGCTACTGCATGGTACAGAAATAGCGCAAGATAGTGCACCATCACAACCAAAAGCCGAATGCGCGCCCGAGGAGGCGGCACAAAAGACTTTTGTTCTGTTTCTTTAGGACGACCAGAAAAAACGTCCATATACTTACCTCCTCTCTTTGTGAAGGTACTGTTAAGTGTAAACATCTCATTGCCTTTGTTCAAGGAAAGAGACTCTGCACTTCTTCCGGCACTTTAGCAAGACAACTTCGTCGCACTTGCAACATGCAAAAATACCAGACAATACCCACTATGTCCATATTGACGAAACAAGTTTTTTATAGTTAACTCTACTGTTCTGTCCTTTGACATCGCACGCCACCAAACGTTTCGGGTAAAGAAACCAGATTGGAAAGCCAATGAAGCGGCAAACACTGGTTATCTTTACTGCGATAACCATATTCCTCTGCGCGATGAACGTGTATGTAAGGCGAAGCGGAGTTGTAGATAACACGATCGTAAACAAGAACTCGCAAGAGTACTTAAACGATCAAGTTCTTCAACAATTCCGTTCGAACGACCGGCTCATCTTCTTTCTTCCCTTGCCCGGAAGAGACTCTCTTACCTACGATCACCTTAAACATATAGCAGATTTCTCTGCGGAAGTAGAGGAATTATCTTGGGCACAGGAGACAATCAACGGTCGCACTACAAGCCGTGTTGCTGGCCCAACAACCATACCTATCGTCTCTCGAGGTCGCGATGAAGCAGGGAATGAGATCTGGAACCCTAATTACGACCCAGCTCTCAGTGAAGGTGATCTTTGGGAGCTAGAAAACAACGATCTCTATCTAAAGGAATGGATCGCGTTTGTTTCGGCAAACGATTCCTATAGAGGAAAGATCTTCGGCGAAAACTTCGAATGGGCAATTGTTGCGGTGCTTCTTGCGCCGGATCATTCTCAACACGAAGTGTATTGGGATTCAGTCGAGCTCCTCGAAGGCAAGCCTACCTCAACTCTCTGGCGGTATTTCAAAAATACCATCACCCCTAAAGAGCAATGGCAACATTGGCAGGTTGCAGGCTGGGCTGCTGCACGAGAAACACTCGACATATCCCTCACCCACGATGTCGTTACCATTATTCCCTTTGGATTAATCCTGGCATTCCTTGCCGGAGTATTCCTCTTGGGATCATGGCGACGATCTTTGGTGATGGTAATGCTTATGCTATGTGTTCTTGTGTGGACACGGGGCAGCATTAGCGTTATTGCTTTCTTGAGCGAGTGGCTAAACTTTCATGCGTCGTGGCTTCCTACCACCGAGAATTCCTATATTCTCGTGGCTGCAAGCATATGGTTAGTGCAAGGATCGAGTTTTACTATTCACCGGTTCCACGCGTTTAACCGCGCTAGCACTGGTAGAAAAAGCACTGCACAGGCATGGAAAGATAGCGCTAAAGATATCGGGCCAATCCTTAACGGGATACTGGTTATCTCGGTGCTTACTCTTGTGTCACTCGTTACCTTTGAGGTTCGGGTTATACGAGAGCTAGGCCCACTGGCAGCGCTTGGAATTGTGTATACGTATGTTCTTGCAATGTACGTACTACCACAGTTGCACATGCGAATGTGCTCAACCGAAGCTGCTAAAGAACTGCCAAACGACCTGTTATCTTTTTCCGCAGGAACTCCTCTGGAAAGAGCAGTAAACTTCGTTCTCGACCTCGTTGATGAGCTCGATGAAAAGCTCGTCACCAGCCGAACAGCTCTAGCAGCTATTTCCGTCCTTACCATTGGGATAATAGCAATTGCGTCTGCATTCGTGCTGCAAGACAGAGTTGTGGTTAACACGCAATCCTTGGCCTTCCTTAAAGGCACAGGAATGCACCAAACCATGGAGTGGCTTAACGAAGAAGGGAAACCAGGCAACGATGCCGCAGAAGTTGGGATAAAGATAGACCTAGCACCCGGCGATGACCTTGAAGCTAGCGAGATCCTTCGCAAGCGCAA
>JABIPD010000011.1 GCA_018698735.1 Candidatus Jacksonbacteria bacterium
CGTCCTCAAATTTTATTGTTAAGACAAAGAGCATCTATGCAATCGCATTGCGTCTCCTCTTTCGAGAAAATGCTTACTCGCCTGATGCAGGCTGCGTCCACCGTTTTTATGAGTAAGACAAAAATCGCTTCAAAAAACTACATCTACCAGTAAAATATCATAAGCCGGCTATCAGATTTGAACTGATGACCTACTGTTTACAAAACAGTTGCTCTACCACTGAGCTAAGCCGGCATACTGCATGGAGAGGGACTCGAACCCCCGTAGGCATAAAGCCGCCAGATTTACAGTCTGGTGCGTTTGACCACTCCGCCATCCATGCTCGCCGAAATGGCAAAGCCATTTCGGTAATTTCTATCTCAAAATCCTAAATCAAAAACATCTTTTAAATATCATTAGCCGTCACGCGGAGTTGAACCGCGGACCTCATCCTTCGTTTACACCTCAATTTATTTAAACACATATTTGAGGACTAGACTGTATCTTAGGCATATCACTAGGACTTAGCCTCCCTTGGCAGTCGTTCGGGCGAGAATGTCGCCACGGTCTGAACCTGTGATAGGCCTTTAACCGTTATTCGGGATTCGGCGCAGGTTTTAACCTGTGAAGGGCGGGGAGTCTATACGACCCACCATGGATGCGCTCTACCAGCTGAGCTATGACGGCTTATAGCCACCATATTTTACAAGATGATTTTGAATCAAGTTTCTAAGCTTTGTATTATGAAAGTACACAGTAACCACACCGTACAGAGATTTCTTTCTATATGTTCCTGGCTTCCGAGAGGGTGTTTTAACAACTTTTTGAAATTGATCTGGTTTTGCATTTAAGTGCTTCTGCCAATACTTTAATGCATCGTGCTCTGAGCAATCGGTAAACAGCTGAAGACCAAAACGGAGTTGATTCCTATCTACTCCATAAATTACTTCTAGATATTGTATGAATTTTCTGAGAAGCCCTGGATCAGAATTCCCAAGTCGTACAGAATTTTTTGAAGCCTTTGTTCCTTCACCCCAAAATAATCCAAGTCCGAATCCCAACAACATCCACTCTAATTTAGACCCCGGCTTTTTAAACTCAAAGGGGTCTCCATTTGGATTGCTTTTAAGATAAACCGCATCACTAATATTTCGAGATTTAACTCCATGCGCTTCCATCCAATAGCGTACTTTATTAACAGAACAATCTAAATAGTCAGCAATCTCCTGCATTGATTTCTTATTTTCAATATAAAGTTGTTCTAGCTGCTTTTTTTCTATCATGTGCAGCTATTATACCTTATATCCACAGCAAGAACAAAGCTCGTCCAAGTTAGTGCATTACTAGAACACTCAATACTTTCATTATTCTTTTTTCAAGGAACTCTACTAAAAATGCCTATTGTAGACTTAGGACAATAGACATAATAGCTTTTTAAGTGTCAATGGTCAAGCCTACAATTCCCGAATTTTTCCGTCATATTCCTCTATCTTCTTATTCTCTGGATTTACCTTCTTTAGCTTGCCAAATGTATCCCAGGCCAAATTCTTATCCTTCAACAATATAGCCTGCTCTAGCAACAAATCTAAAAACCTTGGATTGGAAGGCTCTTTTGCTACCGCCCGCTTTGCAAGCGTTCTGGCATCGGCATAATCACCCAACCCGCTCGCCACCTGCGCAGATGCAAACAAATCTTCTGCCGCGGCATCTTTGCCACCCAGCTTTAAAATATAATCCCGCGTCTCTTTTGCTTGTTGGAATTCTTTCTTTCTCTCGTATAACTCGGCCAACGCTCTATAGACAACAACATTCTTCTTATCTAACGATAACGCCTCCATTAGCTTCTCTTCTACGGTATCGAAATCTTCGGCTGCGTGAGATTTATCTGCTTCTTCTACCAAACGAGTAAGATGTTGTTTTGCGGTTTCTTTGCCGCCCGATTTTGCTTTGCTGGTTCTTTTCTTTTGATCCAACTCCTTCTGTTTTGCTTTTACCTTATCTGCTTTTGTTTGGATAGAAGAAATAAACGATCTCATTTTAGGCGAAACCGCGCCTTTCGCTTTTTTACCAAACCCAGAAATCTTTCGCTTTAGCCGCTCTTCTGTTAAAGCATTCTTAACATTCCTATTCTTCTCCTGCCGCAATGAATCTACATCTACATTCGCTATATGTGGA
>JABIPD010000071.1 GCA_018698735.1 Candidatus Jacksonbacteria bacterium
AGATGGGCCTGTTCTTATTGTTGCTGGCGCAGGCACAGGTAAAACAACGGTTATTACACGGCGAATTGCGTGGTTATTAGAAGAAAAAAACATTCCAGGTTCCAATATTCTTTCGCTTACCTTTACCGACAAAGCTGCTGGAGAAATGGAAGAGCGTGTAAGTGAACTTATTGGCAGCGGGTATTACGATTTAGAAATTTCGACGTTTCATTCGTTTTGCGAAAAAATTGTTAGCAGGTTTGGGCTTGAAATTGGAGTCCCAACCGATGCCTTAATCTTAGACGATACAGCTCAATGGTTGCTGCTGCGAGAACATTTAGACGAATTGCCATTATTGTATTACAAACCAAAGGGGAACCAAACAAAATTTTTACGAGATATTTTGTCTCATATTAGCCGTGCGAAAGATGAGGCTGTTTCGCCTGAAGAATATATAGAATACGCAGAGAAACTTCGGTTGCAAAAAGATAAAGCAGAAGCAGGTGACAGCGATGAATACGATCGTATTTCAGAAATTGCAAATGTGTATCATGTGTATCAACAGCTGTTGTTAGATAAAGGAGCCTTGGATTTTGGAGATCTTATTTTATATGCTCTTCAAATATTACAAACAAGAAAGCGAGTACGAGAATTGTATCAAAAAACCTTTGATTATATTTTGGTAGACGAGTTTCAAGACACCAACTGGGCGCAATACGAATTAGTAAAGCTGTTGGCCGGAGAAAAAAAGAATATTATGGTTGTGGGCGACGACGATCAAGCGATTTACAAATTTAGAGGTGCATCGGTAAGCAATATAAAAGATTTTAAAAAAGATTTCCCAGAAAGTACTGATATTGTTATTACTCAAAATTATCGTTCGTCTCAAAATATTCTCGATGTTTCGTATACCTTAATACAAGAAAACAATCCCGACAGGCTTGAAGTTGAATTAACCAACGATGACGGTTCGGCTATCTCAAAAAAATTGATAGCTCATTCAACCGAACCTGGTGTAAAAGAGCATTTTCATGGAAAAACAATCCACGATGAAGTCAATTTTGTGTGCGAGACTCTGTTAAAGAGAAAAGAGCTAGGTGTTGAATGGAAAGACATGGCAATTCTAGTTCGTGCGAACGATTCTGCCGAGCCATTTTTGCTTGGATTATCCCGACTGAACATTCCGTACCAATATTGGGCAACAAAAGGGTTGTATAAAAAGCCAGTTGTTTTAGATATTCTCGCCTACGTTCGATTACTGGGGAATTATCATGAATCTCAGGGGCTTTATAGATTGCTTACTACGCCTATGTTTGGGTTGCACTATGAAGATATTTCTAAACTTCAACGCTTTCAAAAACAAAAAGCAAAAACACTGTACGAGGCATTAAAAGAATCTCAAATGATTCAATATCTTTCAGACGAAGCCCGCGAGAAAATTCAGAAGCTCATGCATTTAATAGAAAAGCATACATCGCTTACTGCTACTAAAAGCGCTGGCGAGATTATAGATGCATTTATGCAAGACAGCGGCTACATGAAGTTATTATCCGATGCTGCACAAGGGCCCGTGTCAGAAGACCAGCAGCGAGCAGTAGATGCATTGTCTTCGGTGAATGCGTTTTATCAAAGAATAGAAACGTTCGAGAAAGCGCACGACGATAGGCATATTAAACATTTTATCGACGAAATAACCTTGGAGCAGGAGTCTGGCAACAGCGGTAAAATTGAATCGGCAACCGAGGTAGAAGACGATGCTGTAAATATAATGACTATCCATGGCTCCAAAGGTTTGGAGTTTGATACGGTGTTTGTGGTAAGTATGGTAGAGCAGAGGTTTCCAACAGCAAACAGAGGCGAGCGTATTCCTCTTCCAGACGAACTTATTCACGAAACACTCCCAACAGGCGACGAACATATTCAAGAAGAGCGCCGGTTGTGTTATGTGGCATTTACGCGTGCAAAAAAAGCGTTGTATGTAACTAGCGCAGAAGATTACGGTGGCGTTCGCAAAAAAAAGCCTTCGCGATTTTTAGAAGAATCCACCATCGCTCAACCTCAGTCATTTGAATCTCCTCGTACTGCTGGCGGGGGAGCGGTTGCGTTAAATAAAATAAACCCACGTATTCCTGAAGTAAATTTTGTGCCATCTTTTTTAAGCCATTCACGGTTACAGCAATTTTCAACATGTCCATTACAATATAAGTACAAATATATATTAAACGTCCCCGATATAGAGGGGAGTCCGCATTTCTCATTCGGAAACACCATGCATGCTGTTTTGCAGAAAGCCTTTGGGGTGGTAAAAGATAGGGTCTCTCAGGTCGCTCAAACAGATTTATTTGGCAACACTATAGAGGCAGCATCTGGGCCAATCGTGTTAACCGAAAAAGAATTGCTTGAAATGTATAAAAACGCCTGGCAAGACGATTGGTATGATTCAAAGTCGCAGAAGGACGAATACTATAAAAAGGGAAGAGAAATAATAAAAAATATCGCAGATAAATATAAAGACGGTTGGCCGGTGCCTTATTCTTTAGAGCAGTCATTTAAGCTTCCGTTTCAGGCAGGGTCACGAAAGGTGTATACCTTGTGTGGGCGTATCGATAGAATCGACCCTATTACTATAGAAGGTGAAGAAGGCGTAGAGGTTATAGACTATAAAACTGGTACCCCGAAAGACGATAAAATTACGAAAGAAAATAAGCAGCAGTTATTGTTGTATCAAATGGCCGTGCAAGATGTTTTGGGTTTAAAGCCATTAAAACTTACATATTATTACCTGGAAAATGATTCTACCGTAGAGTTTTTAGGAAACAACGAAGAGATAGAAGAATTAAAAGCAGAGATATTTAAACAAATAGAAGAAATGGAAAAAAGTAATTTTTTGCCAACTCCAGGGTTTCAGTGCAGGTGGTGTCCGTTTAAAGACATTTGTGATTTTAGCCAGGCCTAGTTATTCCTGTTTTCTGCTATGCCTAGTCCTAATAGGGAATAAAGTAGGCAAAAAACACTAAGGCATGGATCCCCAGTCAAGCTGAGGATGACGGGCAGGAGACATGATGACACTTTTTTGCAGTCATTCCCGGCTTGATCGGGAATAAAGTAGGCTGAAGAACACACAAAGGCATGTTCCTCTCTGAGCGATCCTCAGGCGTAAAGCATGCCTACGGGTCTGAGGATGACAGGCAATGCGGACACCATCACGGCTCTACAGCCAGAGAGATGAGAAGTGGATTAGTCGAAAGAGTAATTTTTTTGGTATACTGTATATATGTCACTCAAACAGTACATAGGGGTCATTTTTATTGGAACACTTATCATGTGGGGTGGTTGGTTTGTAGTTGTCACCCAAATAGACCCGATTGTAGCGGGAATGATAGGTATGATGTTGTTTTATAGCACGTTTTTTCTTGCTCTCCTTGGAACATTTGCACTTATTGGTGCTTTCTATCATTTGGTGAGGCAACGAGGGAATATGGATGAAAGACATATTATTCTTTCATTTAGGCATGCTATTTGGTATTCATTGGTGGTGAATTTTACATTATATCTTCAAGCCAAAAGGTTGTTAAGCTGGACGAATCTCTTGATTTTGGTGTTATTGTTGGCTATTATTGAATTTCTTTTATTATCACGACATCGTCATACTCAATCTCGTATATGAAAAAAGAGCTTTTACAGCTATTCGAACAAGCTCGAGAAGAGTTTAAAAATACTGCGTCCTCAGATACCAAAGCCCAAGAGCAGTGGCGTTCTTTGTATTTAGGAAGAAAAGGGAAAATTTCGGAAATGGCAAAACACATGAAAGATTTAAGCTCTGCTGAAAAAAAGGAAATCGGTAAAATTTTTAATGAGGGAAAAAAAGAACTCGAGCAATTGCTTGGCGGGGAAGTAGGTGCGCAGAAAGAGGTAGCAATCGACATGACTATTCCAGGGGTAGCACCAGCTATTGGGCATGTCCACCCTATAACCCAGGTTATGGATACGGTTGTAGAATTATTTGTTGGAATGGGCTTCGATGTCGCAGAAGGCCCGGAGGTTGAATTGTCTAAATATAATTTCGATTTACTTAATATACCAAAAGACCATCCTTCCAGAGATATGTGGGATACGTTTTATGTAAACCACGGATCAAGTTCGGAAGATGTTGTTATGAGAACGCATACCTCACCGGTTCAGCTTCGGGCAATGGAAGACAAAGAACCTCCGGTTAGGTTAATCGTTCCTGGAAGAGTTTTTAGAAACGAAGCAACAGATGCCAGCCACGAGACAAATTTTTATCAAATAGAGGGCTTAGTAATAGACAAAGGTATTGGAGTCCCCGATTTAGTGGGCGTGCTACAAGCTGCGATGAAAGGGTTGTATGGAGACGATACTGAAATTCGATTACGTCCTAGCTTTTTTCCGTTTGTAGAACCTGGTTTCGAAATAGATGTAAGCTGTAAGTTATGGGAAGCAAAGACAAACGGCAAAAAATGGCTCGAAATTTTGGGAGCAGGAATGGTTCATCCGACAGTTTTAAAAAATATGGGAGTCGACCCCAATGAATATACCGGCTTTGCTTTTGGAATGGGGCTCGATCGTTTAATGATGCTGAACCATGGAGTAGATGATATTCGACTCAGTTATACTGGTGGGCTTCCTTTTGTAAGACAATTTTAAAGAGTAATCGCGAATATACAAATGTATTTCTAATATACGAATCGACTACAAATATACAGATCTAAAAGTGTTTTACAAGGTTCTATTTGTATGTTTGACCCCATTTGTATATTCGTGAATAGTAATGATATGAGACTTTCACTCGATTGGTTAAAAGAATATATTCCAACAAAGAAATCTGCAGAAGAAATTGCAGATGTATTAACATTTACCGGTACAGAGGTAGATTCAATAGAGGAATTAGGCAAAGGGTTTGGCGATATTCTTGTAGGAGAGATAACAAAACTTGACCCTCACCCAAATGCAGATCGGCTTCAGCTTGCAACCGTATCTCTTGGCCGGAAAAAAGTTTCGTTGGTATGTGGTGCAACTAATATTGCTGTCGGGCAAAAAGTTCCGGTAGTGCTTGCGGGCGTAACGCTTCCAGATGGCACTAAGATAGAAAAAACAAAAATTCGAGGCGTAGAATCTTTTGGAATGTTATGTTCACCTCAAGAATTAGGAATAGGCGAGGACCATTCTGGTATTCTTGTTTTGTCCGAAGGTGCTCGAACGGGAGCTTCTCTTAAGGAGGTGTTTTCTTTAAATGATACCGTTTTAGATTGCGATATAACGCCGAATAGATCCGATTGTTTTAGTATTGTTGGGTTAGCCAGAGAAGTTGCTGCAGCAGATCACGATGCAAAGCGAGTGGCTCATATCGATCATCAGATTCATTCAGAATCAAAGGTAACAACAGTATCAAAAGACAGAGCCCAAGAAATTGTTGCTATAGATGTAAAAGCACCAGCGCTCTGTCCGAATTATAGAGCTCGTGTTTTAAGGGGGGTACAAATAAAAGAATCACCAGATTGGTTAAAGGCTCGATTACTTGCTGTTGGTGTGAGGCCAATTAATTCTATTGTAGATAGCACCAATTATGTCATGATGGCATATGGCCAGCCCCTTCATGCATTCGATCTGTCCAAAATAAAAAAAGTAGCTGGCAAGCATACTCTTATTGTGAGAAAAGCAAAAAATAAAGAAAAGCTCGCACTGCTTGATGGCAGCACAAAAGAGCTTTCTGCTGATATGTTGGTAATAGCAGATGTAGAAGGCCCCATAGCACTTGCTGGTGTAATGGGTGGGGAAGAATCTGCTGTATCGGAAACCACGGCAAATATTGTTATAGAAAGCGCTCAATTTAATGGAACCACTGTTCGGAAGGCTGGCCAAAAATTAGGGAT
>JABIPD010000076.1 GCA_018698735.1 Candidatus Jacksonbacteria bacterium
CTCCCTGGGGAAGAAAACATCTGAGCTGGTTTATGATGGCGGATTGGGATCATTTAACATCTCGGTCGGTAGATTGGGTTTTGGGGGGAGCAATGATGATGAAAAAAGAGATGCTTCAGCAGCTTAAAGGGTTTGATGAAAATTATTTTTTATATTTCGAAGATGTCGATTTATGCCGGCGAATGTGGCAGCAAAACAAAAAAGTTATCTATTGCGCAGAGTCGCGGATGGTTCATTACCATAAACGCCAATCTGCTCAAAAAGGTGGGGTCTTGGCATTATTTAACCCTTTAACTCGGGTTCATATAAGATCTGCGGTGTATTATTTTAAAAAATGGGGTCTTCAGCGGGAAGATAGTAAAACTGTTGACTAAAGACCTAAGATATGGTAATTTTTGTGGTTGTAATTTAGCTTAATTTAGCACAAAAACCTTTATTTTAACGTATGTTAGAGCGAAAAATTCCAATTTCCTACGACGAAAACGAGCTAGAAGAGGCTTTTAATCAAGAAGAAAAGGCCCCAGAAAACGATGGATTTATGCCGATAGGCCATAAACCTAAACAAAAAAGAACGCGATATCTTGTTATTGCTGCTATTCTAGCGATCTTGTTTGTAATATCTGCAAAAGAATCAATCCATGTACAGCGTGCGCTTAATGCAACCGAAATTGGAAAGAATACTATTACCCAGGGAGTAGCAGAGATGTCAGATCTTCGATTTGCTGAAGGACATGTTCGAGTAGCTGCCGGGTTAGGCCATTTAAAAGAGGCACGAGAAAATATCGATCAAGTCTATTTTTTAAGAATTATCCCTGGTCTTGGAAGACAAATTAAAGCAGCAGATTCATTAATAGCAGCAAGCATTAGCGCGACAGAAGGGTTGTCGTATGTTTCTGATTGGGTAAGTGAACTACCGATTGATATGAAAGGCGAGACTATTACGAGTGTCGACCCACTCGTTAGCCAAAAGACATTTGAAAAACTTGTAGAATTTCCATCGCTTGTTTTAAAAGTAGACGATTTATTTAACCAAACATTAGAATCGCTAAACGAAATTCCAGATACTTTTGTTTCTAACGATATTTTAGAAGCACGAGATATTTTGGGGCTTCAGGTTGGGATGGTTCATCAAGCGCTTGCTGACTATATTCCAATAGCAGAAGCGTTACCACATATTACTGGCGCTACAGAAAAGAAAAATTATTTATGGATTTTAATGAATAACGACGAGCTTCGACCAACTGGTGGATACATTAGCGCCTATGCGCTTACGGGATTTGGATCTGGAAAGCTTCAGACATTTGTTGTAGACAACAGTAGAAATTTAGACACCGGAATTGGATCTACGAGTAAAGTTGCCCCACAGCCTATTCAGAAATACGATAGTGATCATAACAGAGGAACATCGCTGTTGTTTCACGATTCCTCATGGTCACCAGATTTCCCAACAGCAGCAAAAGAAATGGTTGAATTGTTTGTAGAGCAAATGCAAAAACAAGGCACCTCTCCAGATGCAATCGATGGTGTTGTTGCCATTACCCCAACATTTATTGGGAAGTTTTTAGATATTACCGGCCCAGTAGAAGTTGGGCAGTATACGGTGACAGCTGGAAACGTTGCAGATATTTTAGAAATAGATTCACATAGAGGCTTTAGAGAACGCGGACTTACCGAGCAAGACAGAAAACAACTCATTTTTGACCTTGGAAATGTTCTTCTTAAAACATTAGGCAAACGAGGAGTATCTGAATGGATTACGTTGTCTTCTGTTTTTGAAGCTGGAATGAACGAAAAACATTTAATGATATTTCACACAGACGAAAAAGTTCAATCACATGTAAGAGATCACGGCTGGGATGGCAGCGTTGCTCAACCAACGAGTGGAGATTTCTTAATGGTAACCGACGCCAACTTGGGGAGTTTTAAGAGTGATATTGGTATAAAGCGGAGCGTTGATTATAGCGTTGACCTTCGTTCACAAACTCCGAAAGCAACTCTTACGATAGAGTATCAAAATAAAAACAGTCTTATTTGGAAAACACGACCTACCTATACTACTTATTTACAAGTCTATGTTCCGAAAGGAGCAGTACTTACAAAGGCAACAGGTATTGGCCTTTCACGAGTAACAGTTGGTGAAGAGCTTGCTAAATCTACCTATGGTATGATTGTACAAATTCCGATTGGCCGAAAAAAGACCATTACTTTAGAGTACGACCTTCCGAAAGATGTGGCTGGCGATGGCTATAACCTTTACGTACAAAAGCAACCCGGTACAGTAAATGTGCCGTTGGTTGTAGATGTAAAATCACCTCGATCTTTAAACATCCAGGCTACAGCTGGAACACAAATCCGCGAAAACGGAACTCGCTACACTACAGCTACAACACTTACGACTGACCAGTCGTTTGGGTTTAGCTTGTAATAAGAAGAACTAGAGGAGCAGAACGTGTTTCGAGTGTTGATCGTAGATGCGACGACGCCTCATGAAGGAGATTCTGAGGCAAAGAGGCTCTACTTGCGTCATCTCGGCTTCAGTGATGAAGTTGAGCTGACCTTCGCCCAAAACATGGCTGAAGCACTGCATGTGGCACACTCGATGACTGCTATTGATTTAGTAGTCATTGAGGGAGAGATTCCTCTCTGGATTTCAGGGGTGGAAACCTATTCACCCAAAGCTTTGCTATTAGAGATGAGGCAGGGCATTACAGAATACCACGGCCCTGTTGTGCTCTTTCAGCCTTCTCGAGAAGAAGCAAACGGGGTGAGTGATGCTGATATTGCCTCTATACAAGAGGCCAGCTTCTCTGTTCATCTTGTTTCAGCAAGTGGCCTATCTGCGGATTGGCAAGCTCTCCGCGGAGTAGTGGAGGGGATTCTTGATCAGCTCTAGTGGAAACTGAAAACACGCCTTCTACAACCTTAACGACAGACTAGTCGTTTGGCTTGTAGCTCACTCGTAAGAGAAGGATACTCGATCATGCCGAAAGTACTGGTGGTTGATTCAGGTGTTGGGAGACAAGGTGGCCAGCAGATGTACC
>JABIPD010000073.1 GCA_018698735.1 Candidatus Jacksonbacteria bacterium
CTTTTTTAAACTGCTCACGCCACCAGCCCGTTATAAACGACCAAATCTTCCACGGCCGAAGCAATAATGACAACGGAGTATTAAACAACAAAATAAAACCAACCAACACAATCGCAGCTAAAATAATGGTACTTGCGACTGTTCCAGTAAATTGCCTTAGCGGAAAAGTAATCGCAAACCCTAAATACCCACCACCGACCCCTAAAGAAATAGCAGGCCAAGCTTCTTCAAGAGGAATAAACAAATGAAACAACCCAACAATTCCTACAAGTACACACCCTAACCCCCAAATATGATACAGCCTGCGGTGCATTTGTTTTGCAATAATAACTAAATAAACAACCAACAGAAGCAATACAGGAAACAGCCAAGACCCCCATCCTAGGGATGTAATAAGCCCTTCTTTTAAGATATTTCCAACCGATCCAGCTAAATCAACCAATCCAAGCAACGACAAAAATGCTATTACTAAAAGAAGAACAGCCCAAATAGAACCTCGCGCCTCTTCTGAAAGCCAAGATATTTCCTCCTCCTCTTTTTCTTCTTTTTTCTTCTTCTTTTTCTTTGCCATATATGCGTAGTATAGCATTATTTTTCCGATCAGAGAACGATTGTAACCTCCAAATAATACTACAAAAAAAAGTTTTTATAAAGCCTGAATTCTCTGTCGAAAAAAATATACCAAAAAGAAAACCCCTTATTTCTAAGGGATTTCCTTTTTTTACTGTAAATGTATAGTTATGCTTCTTTTTTGTCGTCTCGTGCGGCAACATCAGCTTCTAACCGGGACCCTGAAAATCCTGTTCCTGCTGGAATAAGTCTTCCGATAATAACATTTTCTTTTAATCCTGCAAGCTTATCTACGCGCCCAGTAATTGCAGCATCTATCAATACTCGAGCTGTCTCTTGGAAAGAAGCAGCAGATAAGAAAGAAGATGTCGAAAGCGCAGATTTTGTCATTCCCATCAAAAGTGGCTGATATTTTGCCTGTTCACCACCTTTTTCTTTAATCTTTGAATTTTCTTCATCTATAGTAGCCTTTTCTATAACAGAGCCTGTTAAGAATGACGAATCACCCTCGCTCGTAACATACACTCGTGAAAACAGCTGGTGAACAATAATTTCGATATGTTTGTCGTTCAAGTCCTGCCCCTGCGAAGAATAAATCTGTTGAATTTCTCGGATAATATATTTTTCTGTTGTTTCTTGGCCGCTTAACTTAAACAACTCATGTAAATCTTGACTACCTTCTGTAAGGGCATCTCCCATGTTTATAAGATCGCCCTGTTTTACAAGCAATGAGAATCCTGGAGGTGCAATATATTCGATTGCTTCTCCGCCATCTTGCGGTGATACCTCTATAATCTTTTGGCCTTCTTCTTCTTTGAGTTTTACGGTTCCGGTTACCTCTGAAAGCACCGCACCTTTTCGGATAACTCGGCATTCGAAAATTTCTTCAACACGGGGGAGTCCTTGGGTAATATCTTTTCCAGCAACACCACCAGTATGAAAGGTTCTCATGGTAAGCTGTGTTCCTGGTTCTCCAATACTCTGAGCTGCAATAATTCCAACCGCAGTTCCGTGTTCTACCAGCCTATTGTACCCCAAGTCATACCCATAACACTGCTGACATACACCAATTTTCGTTTTACATGTTAACAGCGATCGAATAGCGATCTCTGAAACATCAGTTGCGTCGATATTTTTTGCATCTACACGCGAGATAAGTGTTCCTTTTTTAACAATAACTTTCTCGTTTTTAGGATTAACAATATCTTTTAGTGCGGTTCTTCCCATCACTCGTTCTCCAATCGTTTTTCCTATTTCTTCTGACTCTTCTTTCTCGAATGAAATTCCAATTTTACTACCACAGTCTTCTGCTGTTACAACAACATCTTGTGCTACATCTACAAGTCTTCGGGTTAAATATCCAGCATTTGCAGTACGTAACGCAATATCGGTTAAACCTTTCCTGGCACCGTGAGTAGAAATAAAGTATTCCAACACTTGGAAGCCTTCTCGGAAGGAAGATGTTACTGGAAGTTCTATTGTTTCACCAGAAGGCGATGTAACTAACCCTTTCATGCCCATCATCTGTGTTGTCTGCCCCCAGGAGCCACGAGCACCAGATTCTATCATTGAATACACAGGATTTCGAGTCTGCCCTCCAAGTGCTTCTCGTGAAAGATTCATGACCTCGTCTTTTACATTTGCCCAAATTTCTACAATTCTATCATGTCGTTCTGCGGCGGTTAAAAGCCCGGTCGAAAACTGCTGTTCTATTGTTTCAACTTGTTTTTTCGCTTCTTCTAGCAATCCTTTCTTGGTTGGCAATGCAGGTAAATCGCCCATCCCCCATGACATGCCAGATAACGTAACATATCGGAGTGTTAGTCCCATAAGCTCATCAAGAAAATCTGCGGTTGTCTCTAATCCATATTCTTCTAAACAGACACTCACAATTTTTCTTAACGATTTTTTATCGAGGGCTTCGTTTACGAACGGTAATTTCTCTGGCAAAATTTGGTTGAAGAAAATTCTTCCAATTGTTGTTTCTACTTTTTTATCTTTCAAAATAACCGTTATTTTTTCTTGAAGATGAATATTTTGTTTTTGATATGCTGTCACAGCTTCTTCCCAAGATCCAAAGTAATGCTTTGGTTGCTTGTCTTTGCTCTCCAGCATGTCAGTCATATATCTTCCTCCCCACACTAAATCTTGCTGAGGGGTAGTAATAGGATCTCCCGTCGCTGGTTTTAACAAGTTCTTCGAAGAAAGCATTAAATTAGCAGCTTCCCAACGAGCTTCTTCGGTAAGCGGAACATGAACCGCCATCTGGTCGCCATCAAAGTCAGCATTAAAGGCAGGACAGACCAACGGATGAACCTGGATAGCTTTACCTTCAATCAAAACTGGCTGAAAGGCTTGAATACCCAACCTATGAAGTGTTGGCGCACGGTTAAGTAATACGTACGATTTCTTTGTAATATCTTCTAAAATATCCCACACCTCGGCTTCTCCGCTATCGATATACCGGTTTGCCGATCGCACATTATGAACAACGCCTTCTATAATAAGCCGACTCATAACAAACGGCTTAAACAATTCCAGCGCCATAATTTTTGGCAGACCACATTGATTCAATTTTAGCTGAGGACCAACCACAATAACCGAACGTCCAGAATAATCGATACGTTTTCCAAGTAAGTTCTGTCTAAACCGACCTTGCTTTCCTTTTAATACATCTGCAATCGATTTTAACACTCGTCGTTGACCGGTAGATGCGGTTACGGTTTTTCCGTGTCGAGCACCGTTATCTATAAGCGCATCAACAGCCTCTTGAAGCATTCGCTTTTCGTTTCGGGTAATCACCTCTGGAGCATTCAATTCTTGCAATCTCTTCAATCGGTTGTTTGTATTAATCACTCGTCTGTATAAATCATTTAAATCAGAGGTTGCGAATCTTCCGCCATCAAGCTGCACCATTGGTCGCAAATCTGGAGGGATAATAGGCACATGAAAAAGAACCATCCAGTCGGGTTTAATACCGTTTTTTCTAAAACTCGACAGCAACCGAAGCCTTCGCATAAGCTTTCGTTGTTTTGCGGTTGAACCGTCGCCAACTTCTTCTTCTAACTCTTTAATTTCTTTTTCAAGATCGGTAGACTTCAATAACAAATTAATAGCCTCTGCTCCAATTCCGGCCTCAAAAATATGGCCATACTTTAAACCATATTCTTGATATTCTTGTTCCGAAAGAATAGAAAGCACCTTCAAAGATTCCAATTCTTTCTTAGCTACATCAAAAGCGCCATCAAGCAATTCGGTGCCTTCCATGTATTTCTTTTCGATGGCTGTTTTTTCTTTTATTCCAGTTTTTTTGGAACCCTCTGCTTTTGCTTTCTCTAAATCTGCATGGAATTTATTTATTGCTACTTTCTCATCTGCTTGTAGCTGTTTCTTTTTTACTTTAAAATCTGCTTTTAATTTTTCGAGTTCTTCTTCTCTTAATCCATCGTCTACTGCGGTTACAACAAAACTAGCAAAATACACTACTTTTTCTATTTCTTGCATCGATAAATTAAGAATCATTCCAATCTTCGATGGAACACCTCGCACAAACCAAATATGCGCAACAGGTGAGGCAAGTGAAATATGACCCATACGTTCACGCCGAACAATAGAACGGGTAACTTCTACCCCGCATTTATCACAAACTAATCCTTTATAGCGAACTCTTTTATATTTACCACAATAACATTCATAATCTTTGGTTGGCCCAAAAATAACCTCAGAAAACAAGCCATCTCTTTCTGGTTTTTGAGTACGGTAGTTAATTGTTTCTGGTTTAAGTACTTCTCCTTTTGACCATTTCAAAATATCTTCTGGCGATGCCAACCGAAGTCGAATTGAATCGAAATTCAAAACAGGTTGATCGTAAGAAGAGGAGAAGATTGTTGTTTTTGTTGTGGATGGTGTTGCCATACATCTATCTTATGCTATGAAATGAATAAGAATACAGAGATTAACTTTGTTCTTCCCCTGTTATTTCCTGCTGTGGTTTACGGCCGTGATCTTCTTGCTCTTCTTTTGTTTCGGGAATTTCAATACGCTTGTCGTTCTTTAACAGCTCTACTTCAAGCGCTAATCCCTTCAACTCACGAACCAACACATTAAAGGACTCTGGAATGTTTCTTTTTTCGATACGATCGCCTTTAATAATCGCCTCGTATGCTTTAGATCTCCCAGGAACATCGTCGGATTTAATCGTTAAAATTTCCTGAAGTGTATGAGCAGCTCCATATGCTTCCAATGCCCATACTTCCATTTCTCCAAATCTCTGGCCACCAAACTGAGCTTTTCCTCCAAGTGGCTGCTGCGTTACCATCGAATATGGACCAATCGATCGCTGGTGAATTTTATCTTCTACCAAGTGATTCAGTTTTAGCATGTACGCAATTCCAACGGTTGTTTTGTAATCAAATGGCATTCCAGTACGGCCATCGAACAGCTGTACTTTTCCGTCTTCTGGGTATCCGGCTTTTGCTAGTTCTTCTCGAATAGTTTTTTCTGGAACTCCATTTAATGGAGGAGTAGCAACCTTATACCCCAACTTTCGAGCAGCAAGCCCAAGGTGGGTTTCTAAAATTTGACCAAGGTTCATACGAGAAGCAACACCAAGTGGGTTTAACATAATATCAGCTGGTGTTCCGTCTTCCATAAACGGCATGTCTTCTACTGGAACAATTCGAGAAATAAC
>JABIPD010000012.1 GCA_018698735.1 Candidatus Jacksonbacteria bacterium
CTTTTGATCCAACTCCTTCCGTTTTGCTTTTACCTTATCTGCTTTTGTTTGGATAGAAGAAATAAACGATCTCATTTTAGGCGAGACCGCACCCTTTGCTTTTTTACCAAACCCAGAAATCTTTCGCTTAAGCCTTTCTTCTGTTAAAGCATTCTTAACATTCCTATTCTTCTCCTGCCGTAATGAATCTACATCTACATTCGCGATATGTGGAAGCTTGCGATACAAAACCATTACAATAATAGCAAGACAGACAATAATTCCTGCAAGAAGAAGAAGATTTACAAACATAGAATAATGAATAACAATTTATGTTGCGTTATGTACTGCTTTAATAACCTCTACAAACTGCTGACTTTTAATGCTAGCGGTTCCAACTAAAAACCCATTTATATGCTGTTTTTCTAAAAACCCAGGGGTGTTTTTTTCGTCTGCGCTACCGCCATAAAGAATAGTAGTATTCTCTTTTACAACCTGATCTGGGAAATGGTCTATTAAAATTTGGTTAATAACCGAATGCATATGGTTTGCTTCTTCGGCGTCTATAGCCTGGCCGGTGCCTATCGCCCATATCGGCTCGTAGGCAAATAATATCGAATGCGCTGGCCCTAAACTAATACCATCTAACGCCTTTTGCACCTGCCGCATTACCACATGCTCTTGCTCGCCTTCTTGCCGCTGCTCGAACGATTCCCCCACACAAACAATAGGTGTAATCCCTTCCTCTAACGCATTCTTTGTTTTTTTGTTGACCATCTCGTCGGTCTCGTTTAAATACTTCCTCCGTTCGGAATGGCCGACAATAACATAATCTACTCCCACCTCCCGCAGCATCCAAGGAGCGATTTCGCCAGTAAAAGAGCCTGTGTCCTCCCAAGAAACATCTTGTGCTCCAAGGGCGACAGGCGATTCCTCTACTATTGTTTGCACGGCCATTAATGCAGTATCTACCGGACAAACCACCACCCCACCAGTAAATGGAATCTGTTTTAAGCCAACTACAATATCTGCGGCAGCTTCTACCGAATGCTTAACCCCATGGTTCATTTTCCAGTTCGCAACAACAAACGGCTTTTGCAACATATAATTACACTAGAGACTTGAATCAATTCAATAGGTTCGGCTTGTTGTATAGAGTATACCTTAAATCCCTATGCTATGACTATTCCAGATTTCCACTCTCTTTCCACTGCCAGTTGTTAAACACCCAATAAATAATATTTTTGGTGTCCTGAAACCGGTCGGTAAGCTGTTCGCTTCCCATCACCACCACCACAATCTTCTGGCCAGTCTCGTTTTCTGCTAGCACCGCCAAATTATAACCCGCCTCTGGTGTATAGCCGGTTTTTCCGGCGATAATAGTCGGCCAATCTTTGCTTAAGAGCAGATTGGTGTTTTCTAGCCGCACGCTTCTGCCCGAACCCACAACCCTAAAATAATACTCTGACACCGAAGCGATATCTTGAATATACGGCAGCGTTAACATATCGCGTGCCATGGCTGCGACATCTTCTGCTGTAGAGGTGTTAGCAGCCGAAAGCCCAGACGGCTCGGCTATAAGTGTATTTAATAGCCCCAATTTTTCTGACGGTAAGTTTAAATAAGTGCTTAGTTCGTTTTCACCAGACGTAGCACGTGCTAATGCAGCTGCAACCGAATTATCCGAAGCCACCAGCGTTGCGGCAATCGCATCTTTTACCAACAGCCTCTCGCCACGGTACAACCTGCGGGCGCTTCCGTTTCGCTCATCTGCCGCCAGCATCGTTACAATCGCATCATCTGCTACCCCAGAATCGAGCGCTGCTGCTATTGTCCACAGTTTTGTTAGGCTCGCTAACGGTCGAACTTCTTGATGGTTTTTTTTATATAATAGTTGGCCAGTTTTCTCGTCTAGTGCAATCGCAGATTGTGCGGTAATTTCTATGCCAACATTCTCTGGATGGATACGCAAAGGCCCACCAACTTCTTGGTTTACCTCTATTAACGGTTGAATTACCTCTAACTCTGCGGCCGGGGTGTTTAAACCTATCGAAGTCCATGAAAGCAGTACCGTAAGTATCGAGATCAGCATATTATTCTTGGCGGGTTAAAAATTCTTCTAAATCTGGATGCGCAGACAAGGTTGTGTAATCTGGCAATTCTGATGTTTTTGAAATCCCTAAATACGTTAAAAATTCTATGGTTACTGAATACACCGGCAATCCAAGAGTTTTGTCTTTCACTTCCTTAATAAATCCGCGGATAAGTAAATTCCGTAATATAAGCGAACAGTTGACCCCTCGGATAGATTCTAACTCCTGGCGTGTAACTGGCCCGCGGTACGCTATTACCGTTAATGCTTCTAGTGCTGGTTGGGTAAGCTTGCCTTGAATCTCTAAATCTAAAAATGCTTGCACCTGTTGTGCGTTGTCTTTTAATGATCCTAACTGCACTTCTTTTTCGGTGGTTGTAATCTGCAACCCATGGGTATTGTTTTTATATTGAGCTTTAAGATTCGCTATCGCCTCTTTCACCTGCTTTTCCGAGATATCTAAAAACGCTGCCAATTTTTTGTACTGCAATGGTTTCCCGGAAACAAAAAGAAGAGATTCTATAACAGACGAATGATTCATATTTAACCTATTGAAATAGTAATGTCCTCGAATATCGTTGGCTGGTCTAATTCTATTTCCTGCAGTTTTACCAGCTCGAGTAATGCGATAAACGAGACAATAACATCGGAGTTGTCTTCTGCCTCTTTAGTAATACCTTTAAATGATACCTCAGTCATGCCTTCGAGTAAAAGCCGCAGCTCGGTTATTCTACTTTGAATATTGAGCGTTTTTCGGATTGTTTTTTCTGGCAGCCGTACAAACGGCAGATTCTTTATTACTTCCTGATACGTCGATTGGATAGTTTTTAAACTGATTTTCTCGTCTGACTGGAATGTTGTCGAAAATTCTTTGCGCTGCATTTTTCTTGGGATAGATTGCGTAAATCCATAATCGTTTTTACCAAGTTTATTAGCAGCATCATGAAACAGCTTATACATTTTAAGCTGATCTTCTAGAGAGGTTTCTTCTTCCTCTTCTTCTTGTTGGAGCATGGGAATAAGCTTTCGTACCTTTAGCATTAAAAGCCGGGAGGCTATCATCAAAAAATCAGCCAACTCGTTTGGGCTGATGTCATCTGTATGCAGTTCCACGTACTGAACGTATTGATCACAAATGTCCGAAAGCGAAACTTCGCTAATATCGAGCTCTTTGTTCTCTATCATTTGCATGAGCAAATCTAACGGCCCTTCGAATTGTGTTAATTTAATATCCATGATAATACTATTATTATGAAAGGAGGCGCACTATGTGCCACCAAATTACGCGCTTCAGTACAGCCAGCAGTGGAGATCAGTTCACTCTCGGAATACGTGATGTTCCCCCGGGAACAAATCTCGAAGACATTCGAAGTGAATTACCTGCTGATACACCCGAGGTCCAGTATTCGGTGAGCTGGCATATGGACGATCCATCAACTGCAGTCGTCTACATCACCCAAGAACGCATGACATTCGCTGCCTTCAGTGTACAGGTCCTAGCCGCCTGCGCTGAAGTCGGCCTGGTCGCATCCACTTAATGGTTGGACCAAAGCAGATCTTTCCTGACTACAATGTTTCGAACCTTGACGATGGACTGCAGCGTGCAGACATCGTCTCTTTATTTTATCAATTTCATTTGTTGTTCTTCTAAAACTTTCCATGCCTCTTTTTTTCCTGTTGGCGTTAGGGACACGGTCTCTATAAACCATTTCTTTGGTGTACGTTTTCCAAATCCACGCAACAGCCCCTTGTCTATTAAAGATTCAAAACTTTTGGTTAACACTTTTTGTGGATGTTTAAGCTTTCGTTTTTCGAAATAATAGTTAAATGGCGCACGCCCAACTCTCCCTCCGGTTATAAAACACTGCTTTAGGATAA
>JABIPD010000077.1 GCA_018698735.1 Candidatus Jacksonbacteria bacterium
AAGCACTTTCGATGGTAGCAATTCTTGTTGTTGCCATCCTCCTTATCAATTTAATAGTATCTGCGGTCCAGCTCCGACTAGATCTTACAGAAAACAAAGAATTTAGTTTATCTCCAATCACCAAAACCACCATTAAGAATCTGGAAGACGTGGTAAACATTAAGGCATATTTTTCTGGAGATCTTAATGCTCGACTTCAACCTATTAAAAGTAGTGTCGAAGATATTCTATCTGAATACGCCGCACAATCCCACGGCAATATTCTTATTAGCTTTGTAGATCCAAAAACAACCCCAGGAATAGAGCATGAGCTTTCAACTGTTGGTATCCCACCAATTCAATTTGAAATTATCGATAACGACAAATACGAACTCGCAAACGGATACATGGGATTAGGAATTTTTTATGGAGACAAGACAGAAGCAATTCCTGTTGTACAATCGCTTTCAACTCTTGAATACGATTTAACTGCTGCAATCAAAAAAGTAACGAGAGAGGAAATCCCCGTCATAGGCTATATCACAAGTAATGGAACAACTGGAGCAGACACCGCATTTGCTCCCATCTATAAAGATATTAGCCAACGATTTACTGTTCAAAACATTGATCTTTCGTCTGCAACCGAAATTACAGATGAGATTGGCATTCTTATTCTTGCCGGCCCAACTGAACAATTTACCGACTGGCAATTATACTTAATAGATCAATTTATGATGAAAGGCGGTTCGCTCGTGGCATTTATAGAAAATCATACTATTGGCGAAAATTTGGCGGCAGAACCACTCTCTACAGGAATCGAAAAATTATTAAAGCATTACGGACTTACATTAGAGGAAAAAATTATTGGAGATGCCTCAAATTCCATAGCATCGTTCAGAACTCAATTTGGCCAATTTATTACCCAATATCCAATGTGGGTACAAATTCCAAAAACTGGAATGAACCCAGAAAGTGCTATTGTAAACAGACTTGAAGGGGTCGTTCTTCCGTGGGCTTCTTATTTCACTTTCGAAAAAGATGCCTTTACTTCGCTTATCAACACAACAGACCAGTCGTGGACAAAAAATATTACCGACTCTTTAGACCCAACAAACCAACAACCGGGCACAGACTCAGGAACACGTTCACTTGCTGTTCAATTTTCAGGATCACTTACCAGTTATTTTAAGGATAAAGACATTCCTGCCCCCCCTGAATCTGCCGGAGAAGCATTTTCTATTAGCGACAAAAAAACAGAAGGAGAAGCTGCTCGAATGTATGTAGTCGCAGATAACGACTTTGCAACAGAAGGCTTCTTACGCCAACATGCTTCAAACAGCGTTCTTGCCTTAAATATTATAGATGCCGCAGCTCAAGACGAAGCCCTTCTTTCTATTCGTGCTCGGACTATAGATAACCGTCCGATAGAACAGCTTTCTTCTACAAAAAAATCATTCATCAAATGGGGAAACATTCTTATTGTTCCCGTTATTCTTATAGTCCTCGGACTCTTGCGATCTACGCTTCGTAAAAGACGTTCAAAAAAAGCTTCAGCATAATGAATACTCTATGAAAAAAACTAATCGTAACCTTGTTGTTGGCGTTGTTATACTTGCAGTTTTGGCTGGTTTCTGGTTTGCACTTGGACAAACAACCCAAGAAAAAAAATCATCAAATGCTGTCCCCGATTCTCTCTGGCAATCGTTTAGTTGGCAAGATGTTCAAGAACTCACCATTCGCAGAACCCTTTTTAAAAAAATTGATAATACATGGAAAGTAGAAAAAGATAATATTTTTTTTCCTATCACTTTGGGTGCTATTGATCAAATAGAAAACTTTTTTGCCGACTCACAACTAAAAGGAAAAGTGGCTCAAACGACAGTAAAACATACACAGCTTGAAGTAACAGCTATTCAAGGAATCCATGTTACTGCATCTACGAGCAGCAAAAAAGTTGTCGATGTTATTGTTGGCAAAAGCGGCATCGATTTTTCCAGTTGCTACATAAGAAAATCGGATGAAGATACCGTTTACCTTGCTACTCCTAATTGTAAATTTACATTTGATAAAAACGAATGGCGCAATTTAAGTATTATGCCGGCTGTAAATAATTTACAAATAGAAAAAATATCAATAGAACAAGACGGCGCTTTTCGAGAACTTCTAAAACAAGGCGAAACCATAGAATGGAAAGAAGGCGATATTGATTTAGATGCTGAAAAAGTAAAAAATCTAATGTCAGCGATTACAGGGACCCAAGCTGCTAATATATTACTTTCTTCAGAAGAAACAGCCGATGCGTTTACCACTCCAAAAGCAACAATTCAGCTTGATATAAAAGACCACGACTCTATAACTATTATAGTAGGGACAGAAGCTTCTGGAAGCGAGTATTACATACAAAATCCAACAAAAAATGAATATGTCTATACTGTATCTAAAACCAGAGTAAACGACCAATGGTTAATTCCTATCGACGAACTTAAAAAAGACTAATACAAGCCTCCTCTTGCCAAATTCAAAAGATCATGTTAGATTCGATGAGTCCTTAAATCAATAGACTAATATATATACGATATGCCGGTAAAGAAAGCAGCATTCAAGCATTTACGACAAACGCACAAAAAAACTGCGATAAATAGTCGTGTAAAAAATAGCGTTAGAACGGCCATTAAAATGGCAAAGAAAAAGATTACAGAAAATCCGACCAGAGATGAAGCCTGGGTTTTAGTTCATCAAGCAATAAAACGACTCGATAAAGCAGCTCAAAAAAAGGTTATAACAAAAAACGAAGCAGCTCGAAAGAAATCGAAGTTAATGAAAAAAATGAACGCCCTCGCTGCAAAATAACATTTACTTCTTAAACAAAAAAGACTCTTTAAAAGGTCTTTTTTGTTTGTCTAAAATGTCTATTCCCTCTCTTTGCATAAGGGAGGGCTAGGGAGGGTTTTATTACGAAAGAATCAATTGGGAAACAACATGAAATAATATATCTTCGCCTTTAAGTGCTGTTGTTTTTACGAGTCTATCTGCTTCTACTAATGAATGATACGTTGTGGT
>JABIPD010000044.1 GCA_018698735.1 Candidatus Jacksonbacteria bacterium
ATAATATTTTCGGCGTCTTCTGGTGTGTGCACACCCCCATTTGCTATTAACTTACCTTTTACGAGTGGGCGGATAGCCTTTATTATTTCATCATCAGCTTTACCGTCGAAAGGTTTTTCGTAGCTTCTTGCGTGAATCATTACTGCTGCGACTGGTAATTCTTTTACAGCTTCCATTAAATCTACAGCTGTAATTACAACTTCTTCCCTTTGAGAAGGGGGGGACTGAGGAAGAGTCCCATCTCTTCCACCTCCCCCTACCCCCTCCTCTGCAATGAGGGGGGAATTATACTCGAAACTTCTGTCGCTCTTTTTTTCTAAATCACTCGCTTTTTTCTTTATAGATGCCCTAATTTTTATAGAAACAGGAATAGCTACAGATTCGCAAGCTGCCTGCACAATATCGTGCAACAAATCTAAATCTCTCATACAGGCAACTCCTCCACCATTCTTAACAACTTTATAAGCAGGACAACCAAAATTAATATCTACACCATCAAATCCTAATTCTTCTACAATTTTGCATGCTTTCCCAATTTTCTCAGGATCATTACCAAATATTTGAACCACCACCGGGCGCTCTTCGTTTGTAAACGAAATCATATCCCGAGTTCGCTGGTTCCCATGAATTAATGCATCTACCGAAGCAAATTCAGTATAAATAACATCAGCGCCTTGCTCTTTGCAAATTTGGCGAAATGCTTTATCAGTAACTCCTGCCATTGGTGCTAATGCTAAGATAGGCGATTCTAACTTTTCCCAGAAATTCCTCATATTTGGTTAAAAAACAACCCTAAAGCTGCAAGCGTTAATCCATCCTCTATTTCTCCGTCCTTCATCATTTTTTTTACTTCTTTGAGTGAAAATTTTGTAACTTCTAATATAGACTCGTTCCCTTCTTGATGTATATGCCCCATATCAGAGACATCTAAATCTGTTGCTAAATAAACTTCTAGCCATGTTGTTTCTAGACTTGGCGCAACATAAAATTTCCCAAGTTTTTTCCATGTCTTTGCTGTAATACCTGTTTCTTCTTTTAGCTCATTCTTTGCCACTTCAGCAGGATCTTCGCTTTCTAAAATTCCTCCACCTGGCAATTGCATAAGCTCCTTTTTTACAACATATCTGTACTGTCGTAAAAAATAGATACTATTATCTGAATCTAGGGCTATTATATTAACCCCTGGAATTTGCTCGAAATAAGCATATTTACCAGGATTCCCATCTGGTTGAACAACATCGTCCTCAAACAACGTTACAAAATCATTCTTAAATAACTGCTTTGTGCCCTTGGTTTGCCATTCACGTTTTTTCATACATTCTAATTATTACT
Organism: Candidatus Jacksonbacteria bacterium; assembly: GCA_018698735.1. Classification (GTDB taxonomy): domain Bacteria; phylum Patescibacteriota; class Patescibacteriia; order UBA9629; family GWA2-43-13; genus JABIPD01. Next base: position 1,333 of record JABIPD010000044.1, read on the forward strand.
CCTAAAACAACAACGAAGCAATCAACCCGATTGCTTCTATCTTTTACATTATTGCAATTCGAAGGTTAGCGTCTCTTGCCAAATCTCTCCCAGGTATACAGCAAAGGAGATGCCAAGAAAATGGAAGAATAAGTACCTACTAATACTCCAACAAGCAATGCTAACACAAACCATTTTATACTGTCTCCACCAAACATAAATAACGCAAACAACACAAGCAATGTTGTAAACGAAGTATTAAGAGACCGAACAACTGTTTGATGAACACTCATCTCTAAGGTTTGTTTAAAGTTAGAACCTAAATGCTGAGCAAGGTTTTCTCTAATTCTATCAAACACCACAATCGTATCATTTACAGAATATCCAAGCACGGTTAGCGCTGCAGCAACAAATGCTAAATCTATTTCTACACCTAAATATTTTCCGAGTACTGCAAATACTCCAAATGTTATTACAACATCATGAATAAGAGCAATAACAGCAATAACGCCATACTTCCAAGATGAAACCGGTTCAGAAACTTTTCTAAACGACCATGCAATAAATAAAATAATCGCAATCACAACAACCAAAATGGCATAGAGTGCTTTTCGCTTAAGCTCGTTTCCAATTACCGGACCAATAGATTCAAACCTCAATTCTTCTATATGGCTATATTTCAAGCCTTTATTACCAAGAGACGATTCGTCTATTACTATTTCTGCAGTTCCATCTTCGCCTACTGTAATTTCTGGAATATCTTCCTCCACCGCAGCCTCTTCGCCACCAAATAAATTAAGCATTACAAGAATAGACTGGTGCTCTTCTTCTGTTACATCTCTCATTCTTAGTAAAACACCATTATCTCCAGTAGCTTGAACTCGAACGTTTTCAAACCCTTCTTCCTCTATTTTAAAACGAATATCATCTAATACTGGAAGTTCTATCTCTGTGTACTTAGCCTCTAAAAGCGAACCTCCTGTAAAATCTATTCCTAATCTCAACCCAAAAACTCCAAGCAGCACAATACTAGCAACTACCACAAGAGCAGAGAGTGAGAACCAAAGTTTTCGGTATCCAATAATTTTCATATACTAAGAATTTTCTGTTGATACATTTTTGCGTTTTATTCCCCACAACCAATCAGCTTGAAGCGGTTTTGCAGAAGAAAACACCAGCAACAGTATACGAGAAACAGTAATAGCAGAAAACATACTTACCAAAACACCAATTCCAAGCGTTAATGCGAATCCTTTAATTAGGCTTGTTCCAAAAGTAAGCAAAATAAATGCGGTAATAAGAGTAGAGATATTACCATCACGAATAGCAGTCCATGCTCTATGAAAACCATCTTCAATAGCAGATTTCATAGACTGGCCTCTGTAGAGCTCTTCTTTAATACGTTCAAAAATAAGAACATTTGCATCTACTGCCATTCCTAAAGAAAGAATAAATCCAGCGATTCCAGATAATGTTAACGTAACTGGCACAAGCTTAAATATCGCAACTACAACTGCTCCATAAATCGCAAGCGCCAAAACTGCTATAACTCCTGGAAACCGGTAAAAACCGACCATAAAGATAATAACTAGAATAAGTCCTACCAAAGCTGCTACCAAACTTTTTTCTAACGAAAGCTGCCCAAGAGATGGCCCCACTGTTTGCTGGCTTAGCAAAGTAATAGGCACAGGCAAAGCACCAGCATTTAACCGAGAAGCAAGCTCTCTAGCCTCTACAATAGTAAAGCTGCCAGAAATAACTGCTTGGCCACCAGTAATTTTTTGCTGGACCGTTGGGGCGCTAATAACAAAGCCGTCTAAAAAGATAGCTACCTGTCTGCCTATGTTAGCATCGGTAATTTGTTCGAATAACTCTGCACCTTCGTCGTTAAATTGAAGTGTTACGGTTGGTTGGCCGCTGGTTGGGTCGAATTGAACAGTAGAGGTGGATAAATGTTTTCCAGAAAGTTCGGTGTTCTCCCATTCTGCATTCGATGCCTGCGGAGCCTGCCATTTTGCAAATAAAATATGCCTCCCGTGCACCTCTATTTCACCTTCTTCTCCATTTTCTACAGGCCGAGACTCTATTCTCTGAATAAGATGCCATCCAAACTGAGTTTCTACTGGAGTTGATTTTATTTCGCTATCTGCAAGTTCATCAAACAATGCCGCCTCGAATTCGTCTACAAACATGCCTCTCCGTGCCCAACCTAAATCTCCACCGTTTTTATTGCCTTCTGGGTCGGTATTGCCAGGGTCTTCGGATAGTAGATTAGCATTATCCTCGAATGTATTCGGTGATTTAAGAACTTTTTCTAAAGTTGCATCGGCTCTATCTAATTGAGCTGCATTAAAACTGGCTTGTTCTTCTAATTGAACAGGGGTAAGCTCGCTTTCTTCTGGAGCACTATTTTTTATTGTTTTAAATTCTAAAACCGGAGTTTCTCCTATTTGCCGGATAGCATCGTTAACATCGGTTACTCCTGGTAGTTCTACTATTAATCTATAACCTGCATCTGTTTTATTTGTTTGTACCAATGGCTCGGAAACTCCCAATGCATTTACACGCCTTTCTATAACATCTCTGGTGCCATCTACTGCACTTTCTTGATCTGCACTTGGAATAGAAGAGACATCTGTTTGATACACCAAATGCGCTCCACCTTGTAAATCGAGTCCTAAATGAACCTTTACTTCTTCTCCAAACAAATCAGGACCGTCTGGAATAACAACAAATACGGCTGCTACAGCCAAAATTAAAATCCCCACCAATGTGAGGCGAATTCGATTTCGTGATAAAGCTTTCTTCTGTTGAGCCATAATTAACAATCATAATTCTACCAAATCCCTCTAAAAATGCAAGCCTTTGCGACTTTGATAGAAGCGATAAAATACGATATACTTTAATTCGTAATGGAGTTCTCTTCCTTGAGAACATCCGGCCCTTGGGAGATGACTCGAATCCAGTCCCCTTTCCTCCCTTGGGCTTTTTCTTTTCAAAAATTTCAAATTACGGTATATTTCTTTACAATCCTCGCGTACGATTAAGGCCACTGTCTTCATGTCTGAGACTACTCTATATAGGAGTCGAGTCCTTACATAAGTAGTGGCCTGCTTTTTTTATGCGAATTATGATTTACGAGACATCTTCATTAATGCATTTAATGCCTCTGGAAGCTCTACTACACCATCTTGTTCATTTAAATGGCCTTTCCCAGGCAAAACAATTAACTCTGCATCAAGTTTTCTTTTTAAATACTCTCCCTGTTCTAGAGGTACATACGGATCGTTGTCTGAGTGAATTAAAACAATCTTCCCTGCTTTTTGTTTCACAACATCGCAGTTTACTTCTGGATTTAAAAAATCCGCTATTTCATCTTCGTCTATAGATTGAATAAACCCAGCTGCAAGTACTGCTCCTCCAATTTTCTGGCCCTCTGGGAGGTGTTCTATATATTTTAAAACAGAAACTACTCCCAAGCTATGGCCAACCATATAGGTGTTTTCGTCAGGTTGTCCGACTGCTTCTTTTATTGTTTTAAGCCATTCATCTCGCTTGGGATGAGCGGCATTCGGCATTACAGGAACATTTACCTCGAAGTCTTCCTCTTGTAACTTCCAAGTAAGCCATGGAAACCAGTTAGAATCTGGCTTTCCTTCCCAGCCATGAACAATGTTGCATTTTTTCATAAAACCTGGTATATTATTTTTCGTCTAACCTTTTGGCTCGCAAGGAGATAGGAGGTTAGGACACGTCATTTCTGCAAGTGTCCTACTGAGAAATGACGAAGCAATCAGCGCGGGGTCAGGGGTGAAAGTCACTTCCTGGCTCCGCCGTTTTTTATTTTAATTCATATTCCCAGCCAGGTTGCCAACTCCAAGGAGCAGAAACAACTTCTTTCATTGGAACTCCTTTTATAGAATTCTCTAAGCCATACTGAGTAGCTCTATGCCCAATTATTAGAACTTTCTTATTTTGATAATTTTTCTTTAATTCGTCTAGAAAACTTTTCATTCGCACACCGCAATCTGTATACGATTCCCCAGAAGGAAATGGTTCTGTAATTCGCAAAGGCTTTTCCTTATCTACTCTTTCTTTTTTTGCTTGAGTTAATTCTCCATAATCACACTCTCTTAATCTGGCGTCTTTTATTATTCTAAATTTGTCGCCAAAAGCTATCTCGGCTGTTTTATACGAACGTTGTAGATCGGAACAAAAAATAGCATCAAAATGCTCATTTTTTCTCCTTTCACCGAGTTCTTTTGCCTGAGTTTTTCCAAGGTCGGACAACGCTACATCAAAATGCCCACTTGCATTGCCTGTTTCGTTATCTAAACTTGTCGAGTGCGCCTCGAATACTATTTCTACCATATAGCTACTCAACTAAAAAATCATTCAATTTATTAAGTGCATTTCTTCGCATGCTTATTTTGTTTTTTTCTGATGGCTCCATTTCTGCAAATGTTTTGTCGTGGCCATCTGGCAAAAAAATGGGATCCCAACCAAAGTCAGAAGCTCCTCTTGGTTTCACAATCTGGCCTTTTATTTCTCCCTCAAAAAAATGTATATCTTCTTTGTTTCTTGCGTAACCAATAATTGTTTTAGCTTCTGCTTTATTGTTTCCCAACTTCTCAACAGCTGCCGCAAGCCCCTCTATACCAACTTTTTTTAGAAACCATTTTATTAATGGTCCTGGCAACCCGTTCATGCAATCTAAATACAAAGAGGTATCTTCTACAATAATTTCTTCGCTGGTAAGTTTTAGCGCCTCCAACAACTTGTGTTTTACTATTTCCTGGGCATCTACTTCCTGAATTTCTGGTAAATCTATATCGAGCTGTTCTACATTTGGTAAAACAGCTTGTATTTCTTTTAACTTATTCTTGTTTCCTGTAATAAAACAGATCATATTTTATAATACGTAGAGACATTTTCAAACTATCAACATTGTTTTTTGTCATTTCGACAGAGGCTTTGCGACGAGAAATCTATTACGAAACACAACAAGCTCCTCCAGATTCAAAAAACAGAGATCCTTCTCCTCCCATGAGTCGTATCAGGATGACGAAAGGAAAATTTACTCCAGAATATCACGCTCCATGACATTTTTTATACTTCTTTCCACTTCCACAAGGGCATGGATCGTTTCGCCCGGCTTTAGGATAAGCCTTTTCTTCTGCTACCGAGGCAGAGGACGATGATTCTCCTTGAGCTTGAGCACCTGAGGCAGAAATCGCACTTTTACGGCTATCAGCAGATTTTGCTGGCGCGCTAAATTGAACGTTTTGGAACTGTTTTAGCAATGGCGATTGCTCTACCACCGAGTTCACATCGCGTGCAATCTTAAACACACTAAATGCCACTTGCGATCGAATTAAATTCAACAGTTCTTTGTACAATCTATGGGTTTCTCTTTTATACTCCACCAACGGATCACGCTGACCATATCCACGAAGCCCAATACCAGCTCTTATATGCTCAACCGCATCTAAATGATCCATCCAATGCATGTCTACTGTTCTTAAAAGAACTCCTTTTTCATTCTGCTTTAAACTTGCTGGGTCTTCTGCGTATAATTCGTCTATACCGTCGTATACTTCTGTTGCCTGCTCCATTAAGAACGCTGTTATTTTTTCTCGCGCTTCTTCTGCGGTTCCCTTCGTTTTTAATTCGTCTATCTCTTTTTTTGCTTCATCTGAAAGCGGATACATGGTTTCCACCACATCGGTAATCTCTTTTGTTTTCCAATCAGGAGCACGGCCTTCCATGGTATGCAATTCTACAACTGCAGAGACTTCCTCGCGAATCATTTCCATAATCATCTCCCGCAAAGTGCGGTTTTCTCTTTTATCTTCTGCAACCTCGAGCACCTCGTTTCTCATGTTGTACACGGACTGCCGCTGATGATTTAAAATATCATCGTATTGCAACAAATGTTTTCGGGTATCAAAGTTATGGCCCTCTACTTTTTTCTGGGCTGTTTCTATAGATTTATTTATCATTTTATTTTCTATTGGCATTTCATCTGGCATTCCCATTGCGTTCATCATGCCTTTTATTCTGTCGGTTCCAAAAATGCGCAATAAATCGTCATCCATCGAAATAAAGAAACGTGATTCACCAGGATCACCCTGCCGACCAGATCGCCCTCGAAGCTGGTTGTCTATGCGCCGTGCTTCGTGTCGTTCGCTTCCTAACACATATAACCCTCCAAGTTTTTTAACTTTTTCGTATTCTTCTTTAACAAGCGGTGAACCACCAAGTACAATATCAACTCCACGACCAGCCATATTGGTAGCAACGGTCACCGAACCTACCTGCCCAGCTTGTGCTATAAATTCTGCCTCTCGTTCGTGGTTTTTTGCATTTAAAATATTGTGGTCTATCCCCGCCTTAGTTAATACCTCGGACATTTCTTCATTCTTTTCAATCGAAATAGTACCAATTAAAATCGGCTGGCCTTTTTTTTGCCTCTCGCGGACATCTTTTACCAACGCTTTCATTTTACCGGCTTCATTTTTGTAGATAACATCTCTGTGATCGTTTCTTTGGATCGGTTTATTTGTTGGCACCTGAACAACCTCAAGTCCGTAAATTTTTATAAACTCCTCTTCTTCTGTCTTTGCCGTTCCTGTCATCCCCGAGAGCTTGGAATACATGCGGAAATAATTCTGGATGGTAATAGTAGCAAGTGTTCGGTTTTCTCTTTGCACTTCTAATCCCTCTTTTGCTTCTATCGCCTGATGAAGCCCCTGAGAATACCTTCTCCCTGGCATAAGCCTGCCGGTAAATTCGTCTACAATCATTACCTCTCCGTCTTTTACCACATAATCTTTATCTTTCTGAAAAATAGCCTCTGCTTTTAATGCTTGCTCCAAATGAAAAGCCAAGGTTACGTCTTCTGTGTAAATATTCGAAACCCCAAGCTTTACCTCCGCTTTTTTAATCCCTTCTTCGGTTAATGCAGCGGCTCGGAGTTTTTCGTCTATAATATAATCTTTTTCTGGCTGCAACTGTTTTACAATTTGAGCAAACTGTTGATATTTTTGAGTAGATTCTTCATCTGGTGCAGAAATAATAAGCGGCGTTCGGGCTTCGTCGATTAAAATACTATCGACTTCATCTATAATCGAAAAATGCAAATCTCTTTGTACTCTTTGCGAAAGCTCGCCTACCATGTTGTCTCTTAAATAGTCGAATCCAAATTCATTATTTGTCCCATACGTTACATCAGCCTGGTAGGCCTCTGTCCTTTCACATGTTCGTAAATTATCTATATCTACTTTAAATGATTTCACTTCATCTTCTTCACTGTCTAATTCATCTGCCTTTGCAGTAGAATCGTACAAAAACGCTCCACCCTGATTTTGGATACAACCAACCGTAAGCCCTAAAAAATTATACACTTGCCCCATCCAGGCGGTGTCTCTACGCGCAAGATAATCGTTTACCGTAACGATATGCGCGCCTTTACCTGCAAGTGCATTTAAATACACAACAGCAGTAGATGTTAAAGTTTTACCTTCACCAGTTCTCATTTCCGCTATTCCACGTTCGTGCAGCACCATCGCACCAATCAGCTGAACATCAAAATGTCGCTGCTGCAATGTGCGTTGTGCCGCCTCTCGAACAACCGCAAAAGCCTCTGGCAACAACGCGTCCAGCTTTTTTTGTAATTCTTCTTGAGAAATTTTAGAAGTGTCGCCTATCCGCTCTTTAAACTCGGCAGTTTTCTTTAATAACGCTTCATCTGAAAGCGGTTTTATCTTTTCTTCGAAGGCATTTACCTCTTCTGTTTTTTTGTACAACCGTTTAAGAATTTTCTTATTCGGATCTCCCATCATTTTTGCTAGTAATTTCATATACGTATCACGAATATACAAATTTATTCAAATATACAAATGCGGATGGATGGGCTCTACTTATTCGCATATTTGTACTTGATTCGTATATTTGTAAGCAGTCTTTAATTTTTCTCCCAAAATCTCCAGCCTTTCTTTTTTTCGCTTTGAGCTCTGTCTTTTAATCGTCGTACTTGCTTATCTAATTTTTCCTGAGCAATGTCCATCGCAGCGTATACATCTCCACTCATCCCAACTGCACGTACAATCTTTTTAGGAATATGCAAATTCACCTCTACCCTAAACACATCGCCTTTATTGTGATGCCGGTCTCTAGAAACATCCACCTGAACTCCTACAACTTTATCTACTCGCGATAAAGATTTCTCGAGCTTAGAGGAAACATGAAATTTCATCTTATCGTTTAAGTCCAAATTTTTTGCGTAGAATTGAATATTCATAGAGTATGATTCAAATATGATTTTATGAGCTTCGATATAGATTTACTTTATAACGGGCTTAACCATCTTCTGTGACATACGAATGATACGAATAGACCCAAGCTCCAAATCTATCTAGTCGTTCTTATTTGTATGATTCGCATGCATTCGTATATTGGCATTACACTATTCTAGTACTGCCTTTATTCTTCTTATCCCCGCCGACACAGATTCTTCTTTTTTAATTCGAAACGTACCAGCAAGCTCACTTGTTTTTTCTACATGCGGGCCACCACAAATTTCCTTAGAAAAAGCGTCTTCTTTTTCGCCAACCGTATACACTTTTACTTTCTCGCCATAACGTTCTTCAAATAACCCTATAGCTCCAAATTCTTTTGCTTCCTCGACCGTCATTTCATGAAAATGAACAGGTAAATTTGCTTTTATTTGTTTGTTTACAATAGCTTCCACCTCTTTCTTCTGTTCGTCTGTCATTTTTTCTGGATGCGAGAAATCGAAACGTAATCGTTCTTTTGTAATATTGCTTCCTTTTTGGGCGACATGGTTTCCTAATACCTCTCGCAAGGCCTGATGAAGTAAATGAGTGGCTGTATGGAATTGTTTTACTTCTTCTGAGTCATCTGCCAATCCGCCAGAAAACTTTCCTTCTGCTCCAGCCCGTGATAATTCTTGGTGTTTTTTAAATGCTTCTTCAAAGCCTTTTTCGTCGACAGACAAACCTTTTTCTTCTGCCAATTCTTTTACCATTTCTAATGGAAAGCCATAGCTGGTGTAAAGCTCGAATATCTCCTGGGCATTCAGTTCTTTCTTCGTATTCGTAATTTGTGCAAATCGAGCGATTCCTTTGTCTAATACTTTCTCGAACTTTTCTTTTTCTACCACCAACTCGCTTATAATTTTATCTCTATTGCGGCCAAGTTCTTGGTAAACATCTTTTAGTTCTTGTATAACAGATTCCGCGCCATCGGAAAGATAACTGCCATGAAGCCCAAGTATGCGTGCATGCCGAATAGCTCTGCGAATTAATCTTCGTAAAACATAACCTTGATCTTCGTTGCCCGGGGTTACTCCTCGTGGGTCTGCAAGTATAAATACTGCCGAGCGGATATGGTCTGCCATAATCCGAACAGATTTTACCGTCTGTTCGTCGTAATGCTGTTGCCAGCTAGGATCGAACATTAATTCTGGATCGTTTTCTTTTATCCGCAAAATTGTTGTTACAACAGGAGCTAAAGCATCCATTTCGTAGACGGTTTTAAAACCATTCAAAACCATTACTGTTCGCTCTAATCCCATTCCAGTATCTACATTCTTGTTATCCATTGGGAAATATGCGCCATCTGGATTTTTGTTGTACTCCATAAACACATCGTTCCAGATTTCTACGTATTTTCCACAACCGCAACCAGGAATACATTCTTTTCCACAACTGTCTTTGCCGGTATCGTAAAACATTTCTGTATCTGGGCCACATGGGCCTGTTTGGCCTGCTGGCCCCCACCAGTTGTCTTCTCTTCCAAGGGCAAAAATTCGCTCTCCTTCTTTTGCTTCCATTCCAAGTTCTTTGTAATGCCCTTGCCATAATTCGATTGCTTCTGTGTCTTTTGGCACTTGTTCGTCACCTTCAAAAACCGTTACATATAATTTTTCTGGATTTATTCCTAAATACTCTTTACTGGTTAAAAACTCCCAACTCCATGCGATAGCCTCTTCTTTAAAATAATCCCCTAACGACCAATTTCCAAGCATTTCAAAAAAAGTAAGATGAGTAGTATCACCTACTTCGTCTATGTCTCCTGTTCGAATACATTTTTGTACATTGGCTATTCTTTTGCCCTCTGGATGTGGTTCCCCTAATAAATAAGGCACTAAAGGGTGCATTCCAGCGGTAGTAAACAGTACAGTAGGGTCGTTTTCTGGGATTAAAGAAGCAGAAGGCACAATGGCATGCCCCTTTTCTTTAAAAAAGTCAAGATACATTTTACGCAATTTTGCTGTTGTTAAAGCTGTTTTCATACATTTTTTTAAATCAATAATTCCCGTGAAGTATACAAAAACTGCGCCTAAAAATCAACTGATCCTGACATAGATGGATTGACAAAAAAACATATATAATGTATAAACTATCCATTACACATGTCGTGTGATAACCGCACAATTACGTGCATGTACTCTCATACGAAAGGGCTCACCATGCCCAGACACTTACGAGCACTAGCACCTCTTCTGCTAGTGATAGCTGTGATGGCCATGAACGGCTGCGCAGCGCATCACCAGCAGACGATGACGCACGAGGTACCGACGGCTGCAGACGCGATCAGATACGAGTCCCTCGATGCAGCGATCGCGGAGATCGAGGCCTCGGAGCCACCGGTGTCTGTCGAAGCAGAAACCAGTGACGAGGACTTCTCTCTGACGCCCGAGCAACGAGCGTGGCTCAGAACAGAAGCGCTCGCATGGCTTAACGAGGCCAAGCACATGCTCGCCACCGAACAAGACCACCAGGTCTACCTCGACTGGCGCGAACATGTAGATGAGACTGCGGACGACTGGGGCATCGACAGGGACAAGGTTTCGTACGCGGAAGCGCATCGACTTCTCGATTGCGCAATCGCGGACATCGAGGCCGACAACTTCAGGGACGAGCCCGGCTTCGGCAACGAGCTTCGTGTTACCCAACTTGCGCTCTATGCGAAGTGGCACGAAGAAGCCCATGCCGACAGCCCAGAGGAATGGAACCATCAGCTCCCCCGGCTCTCTGAAGGCGCGGAGGATCTATGGACCTACCTCAACGGTCCGGAAGAGCAGGAACCCGCTCCCGAAATAGACTGGGAAGGCCTCTCTGAAGGCTGGCCGACCGGTGAGGAGACCACAGCGGGACCTGTCGAACTCGAGCCAGAGAGCGAGATAGTCGCCGAGCTTCGAAGAGGTGCGGCAGAAAACCCCAAGCATGCCGCTGAGCTCGAATCGCTAGCGAATACGATGGAGGCCTTCGAGGCCCTCGACAGACTCGTAGCAGAAGGAAACCATGCGCTCGAGCGCATAGATGACCTTCAAACCACCGAGTCAACCATCGATACGCTGCTGGCGATCATGAGGGGTGATATCCTCAACCAGGCGAACTACGCTATCGGCATCACGCTGATAGAGCTCGGCGGCGTCTACCGAGAGTAGCCGGCAACAACGCCGACGACGACTCTCGGCAACCTTAACCAACCGGCGCGCGAACCACACTTACTGTGGAACGTGCGCCTGTTTTTATTCTTTAATAATGGCGCCTCCTAGGCATTCATCTTCATTATAAAAAACAACACTCTGGCCGGGCGTAATGGCGCGTTGATCAGAACTAAAAACAACTTTTAGGCTTTCGTCTTTTTGTTGTGTTACTAAACATTTTTCCGGTTTTTGCCTATATCGAATCATGCCGTCGCATTCCATTGGTAACGTTGGCTCTGTGCCAGAAATCCAATGAGTATCTATCGCTATCAATTCTTTTCCATATAAACTTTCGTCCATGTTTCCTTTTGCCAAAATCAGTCTATTATTTTTAAAATCTTTACCTGCAACATAATACGGCACTGGTCCGGCAACCTCTATCCCCTCGCGCTGACCAATAGTATAAAACGATAAACCTTTATGTTTTCCTACAACCTCCTCTTTTAAAATAATATCCCCTGGATTTTCTTTTATCCGTTTTGTTAAAAACGATTGAATTTTTACTTTACCAATAAAACAAATTCCTTGGCTGTCTTTTTTATCCCACACATGAAGCCCCCTTTCCTTTGCCATTTCACGTGTTTTCGATTTTTCTAGTTCCCCGATCGGGAACAGCGATTTAGACAATTGTTCTTGGGTGATTCTATGAAGGAAGTAAGACTGATCCTTATTTGGATCGATTCCTTTGAGAAGCAAATTCTCAGTGTTTTTTGTCATTGCGAGGAGTCTATGTGACGAAGCAATCTCTTCCTTTTCTGAAGGATGTAACGCGAGATTGCCGCGCTCACCTGGTTCGCTCGCAATGACAGGTCCACGCCTCACATAATGCCCAGTAGCAACAAAATCCGCACCAGCCTCTAGTGCTTTTTCTAAAAATATCCCAAATTTAATCTCTTTATTGCACATAATGTCCGGATTCGGAGTAATCCCGTTTTTGTACCCCTCTATCATGTAATCTACCACTCGTTCTTTGTATTCTTTTGTAAAATTCCATACATAAAAGGGAATATGTAGTTTAGCTGCTACTTTTCGGGCATCTTCTACGTCTTCTTCCCAATGGCAACCAGATACTTCATTGCTTGCCACGGCCGAAGCTGCAGCGTAGTGTCTGTGGTCGTCATCGCTCCAATTGCGCATATACACTCCTGTCACATCAAAACCCTGCTCCTGTAACAAAGCAGCTGATAACGAGGAATCTACTCCCCCAGACATCCCTACAAAGACCTTATTCTCCTTTTTTAGCGGTTTTTTCATGTATTTAGCTATATAACTGACTATGCATACAACATAGCTAGTTTTAGCAAAAAAATCAAGATTTAGCTTATCTTAGCCATAAAACAGGATTAATTGCTTGACTTTTTATTAAATATATGATAAAATACAAGCATTGAAGGTCCCCCAAGAGAGGCGGATCACAGCGAAAAAGAGACAGATGAGAACCTTTGCTTTCGTACTGGCCGCGATAGTGGCCCTCTCCAGCACGGCGATCGCGGAAAACGACTCCGGCTTCTTCGAGGACACAGCCACCCAGTTCACCGTCGGACCGCCGGCTCTCCATCACGAAACGAATGGCTTCCGGTTGGGTGACGACGCCCTCAGCGGGCGAGTCGTCAAATGGACGTCGAATGGCGTCCACGGAGGCACCTGGTACGTCTATACGAACGAAGGCAGAAACGCCTTCGTGATCACCAAGTTCGAAGAGATCGTCAGAAGCAACAGCCTCTTCCGAATCGAGGCAGTCTCGGTCGAGTCCGGCTTGACGGAAAGTGCCTATCTAGAGTGGCACGAAGTCCTGGGCCTTACCCGAGCCACGCAAGCCTGGAGCCGTGAAGGACTTGTTGGTAGCAGTCTAGACACCGTCAGCGGTGCCTCCTTCCAGGACGAGGCCAATAGCATGGCCCTGCTGTACCTTCACCCGTCCAGGACCTACCTGGTCAACACCGAGCACGTGCTCCTCTTCCTGGCGAGCGCGATCAGCAAGGGAGAGAACCCCAACGACATCCGGCTGGCGTACTCCGACCAGGACATCGAGACCGCGGCGCGTGCGGCACTCTCCACGGTCGATGAAGTAACGATCCTCAAGTTCGACACGATCAGCACCATGAACGGCTTCTTCCGCCGTTCCCACGGAGATGCCAGCAAGGTTCTCCGCTACGCGACGAACGAAGATCTCGCCCTCAGCGGGATCGTCGTCGAGGGAGCCAGGAAGAACGCAGCGTGGTTCATCGTGGACCTGCCAAGCGGGGTTTCCAAGCTGTTCTCACTCAGCCCCACCTCAACTCCCGTGCGACTGCGGGACGTGTGGGTAACTAGGCTGGGACGCTAGCACTCTACAACATAGCGAGACACCGGTCTCGCAAACTCCAACTGAAAGGAGTAGGCCCCACATTCTGAACTGAATGATGAGGGCCTTTTTCGTTACAAAAATTCGTTAAGAACTTCATCATCCATCTCACTAGGGCGATGCCTTGTCAGCATCTTTTTTGATTCCTGTGAATCTACCTGTTGCAAAGCCCAAACAGCATGAGCACGTATAACAGGGCTCTTATCTTGCAAGCCTATTTCCAACGTTTTAACTAAACTTGGATCTGCCCAGTTGCCCATTGCAACTAACACGTTCCTTAAAAACCCCTCTCTTTTCGCTCGTTTTATTGGGCTTTTCTTAAACCGAGCACTAAATTGTTCTTGGGTCATTGGAAACAAATCTAACAACTTAGGTGCAAATAAATCTTGCCTCGCCTTAAAATCTTTATTCTGAGATATTTTTTGCCGAGATTTATTCCATGGACACACCTCTTGGCAAATATCGCAGCCGTAAATTCTATTTTTCATTAACTTTCTAAACTCTAAAGGAATAATTCCTTTATGTTCGATAGTTAAATACGAAATGCATTTATTAGAATCTATTACTCCAGGTTTTATAATAGCTTTTGTTGGGCAAATATCTATACAGCGAGTACAAGAAAAGCATCCCGACTTCTTGTCTGTCATTGCGAGGAGGCTCTGCGACGAAGCAATCTCTTCCTTTTTTGAAGGATGTAAGACGAGATTGCCGCGCTCACCTGGTTCGCTCGCAATGACAGATTCATCATCAAGCTCTACATCTATAATCAGCTCCGCCAACAACACCCAAGAACCATATTCAAAATTAATAAGCGTGGTATTTCGTCCCTGCAAACCCAACCCTGCACGAGCAGCTATCTCTCTTTCTAAAATAGGGCCAGTATCTACATACGCTTTATATTCTAAAGACCTGCCAACTTCTTTTTCTATAAAATCTTTTAACTGCACTAATTTGGGCAACAATATTTCGTGATAGTCATCGTACACCGCGTAGCGGGCAATAATCCCTCGAGAGGGATCGTTTAAAATATCTTCTGGGTAATCGAACGGATAATAATTTACCCCCACCATAATAATCGTTTTTGCGGTATCAAAAACCTTCTCGGGATTAACCCGTTTATCTAAAGACCGCTCGTACCAGCTCATGCCAGCATGATACCCCTCTTTCACCCAATTCCGCACCGTGGTTTCATGGCTACTTGGTTGAACATTGCTAAACCCAACAATATCAAAACCGCAATACTCTTTGGCGTATTCGTGTATTTTTTCTTTTAGCTGCATACAGGCCCACACTATCACCTCTCTATCCTGATTGCAACAAACTTTCTATATTACAAAAAGAATCACAAAAAGTCCTATAACCAGCAGGGTTTGTATAATAATACTGTAATGCTGGTGTTTAATTTCGACAAAAATTTTAAGCAATAACACAACCGCAAATAAAGCGATAAGTGCGATAAGCAAAAGGTTCGCAACAGAAAACGGGGTTCCTATTCCAAGAACCTTTGGCATCACAGAATTCGCTACGGTGTATTTTTCTATTGGAGATGGATTTACCACCTTTACCTCGCTCCACGAAATAATATCCTCTATCCGCTCACCATGAACGCCAGAAATGGTAATAGAGGGGCGAATAACAACCTTAAATATCTCGTCAACAGATGATTCAAGCACGATATCTCCAGTATAAAGAGTAGATCCTTGCGGACGCGTTAATGGAAAGGTTGTACCATGAACAAACACCTCTACCGATTCTACCTCCCCCTCTATAAACGCCTGCACAGATATCCGGGTCAAGCCGTCACCTAAATCTCTCCAAAACACTAAAGATCTTTCCCGGTGATACACAACAGGCTCCGAAACGCCGGTGGTGGCAATAAGAGTGCTATTGTCTTGCTTACTCGATGCATCCTCTACCTCTTCTCTTGAAACAAAATTAGATTCACCACTATTTGATTCAATTGGCGTTTCTGGGGCAGAAGCAATTTTTCTTCCTTCTGTAAATACGGCCTCTACAGTTGGAATAACTTTATCTAATGGAATAAATATCTCTTTTTGTTTTCCAAAATGGTGAGCTATAAACACGGTGTCTTTACCTTTATACTCACCGCTATCTATTCCTAACCCATGTTCCAGAAATTCTGTATCTACCAGGTTTTTATAATGCAGAGGGCTCTTTACCCACGCGTTTACTACCGATTGCGCAGAACTAAACCCCATTGCCAAATTTTCTCCTGCCACTTTGTACCCATATTCTGCTTCCTTTAGAAATGTAGATAAACTTTTTTTGTCTGGACCAGTATGTGCGAAATATGAATTTGCTACCATGTGCGCTGCCTTTGATTGCGACGACTGATAGAGTTTTGTATTTTTCTCGAGAGTGATTAAACGATGTTCCTTGCGGATTTCTTCTACTAAAATTTCGAGCTCTTTTTGCTGTTCTGCAAGCACATCTGGAAGCATAAAAGCCTGCTGAGGGATAGATAGCGCAAATACAACAATAATTACTTTTATTCCTACAGAGGCAGTCGCATATAACAGAGCTCTTCTTGGTCGCAAAAATTGAGGAAAAAAATTATTCCCTTCATGAGGAATAAATAAATCCTTCGCTTTATTTGGAACACGTGGATCGGTTCCTCTTTTTACTTCTTTGCCATCAGAAACACCATCACCATCCGTGTCAGGATTGGTTGGGTCTGTGCCTATCCGCTCTTCTATAACATCCGACAACCCATCGTTGTCGGTGTCTCTTGGTCTGTTTATTCGTGAGTGAAACAGTCGCATAGCTAAAGCTGGAATATTAATATTCCTCTTGCTTTAGTGTATCACTTTTTTTAAAAGAGTGAAAAAGGAGGTCGTCTCTGATGACGCCTCCTCCCACTTTCGTGGATAATATGTTGTGTTCGATCGTGGTGGGAGCAGATTGCTACCCAGTGAGATGTTGATCTCCTACCACTGTTTCTTCCGCTATCCGCCTACGTGTCGCATGCCGAGGTGGGCCAACTATATTCCACCCATACCTGGCCTGCGCTACGTTGTAGCACCGGCGAGCTTCAGCGAGAGTATCTTCATCGATCTTAACCTGGAATCCCTCGCCCTCAGGCCAAAATGTGATCGTCACTCGCTCGACATCCGTGCGACCTCTTCTCAGACCTGCCGGAAGAACCCCCTCTCGTAGTTCAGATTCC
>JABIPD010000081.1 GCA_018698735.1 Candidatus Jacksonbacteria bacterium
GAACTGCTTTCAGAAAAATATGGCGAAACAATGATAGAACAAGGCGGGCTTAAGGTTGTTACAACTCTAGACTACGACCTTCAGAAAGACGCCGAGAAAGCCGTTGCCGACAAACTCGAATTTATTCAAGCAAATGGAGGTTCGAATGCAGCACTTGTGGCGATAGATCCTAAAAACGGCCAAATCCTTTCGATGGTAGGCTCGCACGACTTCTTTAATGACGAACTCGACGGGCAAGTAAATGTTGCGATTCGTCCACGCCAACCAGGTTCTTCTTTTAAACCAATGGTCTACATGACCGCCTTTAGAAAAGGCTATACCCCATCGACTATTTTATACGATGTAGTAACCGACTTCGAACCCAGCGACAACAATGAATACATTCCTCATAACTACGACTTAGAGGAACGTGGCCCTGTTACTATTCGGCAAGCTCTTCAAGGGTCGTTAAATGTTCCAGCTGTAAAAGCCCTGTATCTTGCTGGCCCCAGAAACGTTGTTTCGCTAGCGCAAGAACTAGGATACGCAACCTTAACAGACCCAGATAGATACGGATTATCGCTCGTGCTTGGAGGAGCAGAGGTAAAACTATTAGAACATGTTGAAGCGTATGGAGTGCTCGCAAACGAAGGAATAAAAAACCCAACAGCCGGGGTGTTATATGTAGAAACTCCAGACGGCGAAAAACTCGAAGAATTCGAAGAAGCCCCAGCACAAGTTCTTGATGCAGAAACAACCAGACTTATTACCGATGTCCTTTCCGACAATCAAGCACGCGCATATGTATTTGGAACAGACAGTGTATTGCAGCTTGGCAGCCGGCCAGTAGCAGCAAAAACCGGAACAACCAACGACTACCGAGACGCCTGGACCATAGGTTATACACCATCTATAGCTGTTGGTGTGTGGGTTGGTAATAACGATAACTCTCCAATGAAACGTGGAAGTGGGGGATCTGTTATGGCTGGCCCAGTATGGAATCAATTTATTCGCTCCGCGCTTTCTGGTACTGCGGTTGAAGAATTTAACAAACCAGAAGAAATTATAACCGAAAAACCAATTCTCGATGGCGTTGGAGGCGAAAAAACCGTAAAAATAGACAAATCAACCGGAAAACTTGCAACAGACAACACGCCACTGTCCATGATAGAAGAAAAAACATTCCGAGATTTACATAGCATTCTCCATTTTGTAGAGAGAGACAACCCAAGAGGCGAAGCTCCTAAAAATCCTGCGAAAGATTCGCAATACGAAGGCTGGGAAGCTGCTATTCTTCGCTGGGCAGATGAAAACGAAATAACCTCTACAGACGAACAGCCCCCAACAGAAGAAGACGACGTTCATATTCCTGCAAACAAACCATCGCTTACGGTATTTGAACCAACAGCAAACACCACCATTGCCTCTGTCGTTTTATCGCCTTCGATATCTGCATCTGCACCAAGAGGAATAGCACGTGTAGAGTATATGATAGACGGATTAGTCTGGGATGTTGTTGGTGGCGCCCCTTACGTGCGACCACTTTCTATGAGCCGACTTGGAAAAGGAAAACACGTGCTACGAATCACAGCTTTCGACGACGTCGACAACCAAACGACCATTGAAATTCCCTTCACTTACGAAGGCCCCTCTATAGACGGAGGTGAAGAAGGAATAGCAATTCCTCTATCACTTTCTTTAACGTGGCTTTCACCTATAGACAACAGCACTATAGAAACAGACACATTCCCGCTTACATTAACGGTAACAGTATCAAACCCAACAGTCGTTAAACGAGTAAATTATTACTACACTACCAATAATCGAGTCCCTACCTTTATAGATTCGACCCGAAACCCAGAAACAACGAATGTTACAACCACATGGCGAACCGCTCCAGCACCTGGAACGTATACCTTGTATGCAAACGTGGTAGACGAAGATAACTTAAGCTACCGCACAGACGAAGTTTCGGTAGTTGTTCAATAAATTTCATACCCCAGCTCTTATTTAAAAATGTCATTCTGAGTGATTAGCGAAGAATCTTCATTACAGGTATGCAGCCTATATGGAAGATCCTTCGACAAGCTCAGGATGACATTTTTTTAAACCAAACAGAAAACCGCCACAGAAAGGTTTCGCCGAAGCAGTTTTCTGTTTAGCGGTTGTAGGGGAGGTGTCGATGAGGGCTAAGCTGGTGGCAGAACAACCTCTTTGCGATACTCCCCCCTTCCTACCTTAATCCCAAGAGCCAAGATTTCACCAAGCAACCGCTCCATCACTTCGTCGCACCCGGCCTCGACTGCCAGATTAGCGAGGGCCCGGCCAATTCCATCCAGAAGGAGAAAGTTAATGAAGAGTTCACCCTTTTCCTCGCACAGAGCGATGGCCTGTCCCTTATCCTCGGCAGAAGTGAGAAATAGCCCCACCTGCCCGTCGACATCTTTGACTAAAAGGTTCACTAGCAACTCCTCCGTTGGTGCCTCAGCTCGGTGTTGAAGTATCGATTCGAGACAAAACGTTACCATTTCGAAGGATCTTTGTCAACCCAACTACTTCAATAAAAAAGAGACGCTTTGCGCCTCTCTTTTTTATTGTCACGAATAGTTAGCTCGCTGCGATAACTTCCGGCTTCGGGTCTTCTTTTTTTCGTAAAATTAAATACTGCTGCAAAATAGTAACCAACGTTGTAACAAGCCAGTACAACGAAAGTCCGCCAGGAAGTGTTATTCCAATCACCACCGTTAACACCGGCATCATATACATCATCTGCTTGTTCATCATTGCTGCAAACTTTTCGTCTTTTGCGCCAGGCACACTTGGCTGGCGATTATGCATAAGCATTCTGCTTGCAAAAAACTGCGCCACACCAGCAGTAACAGCAAGCAGTATCGATCGCTCTGCAAGATTCATGGTTCCAAAAAAAGCGATAGGGTTAATACTTTCCGGACGCGAAATAAACGAATACACTAAATCAAAATTTACACTTCCTAACCCATCTCGAAAAACTTTAAACACCGCCCACAAAAACGGCAATTGAATTAAAAGCGGCAAACACGAAGAAGCTGGATTAATCTTCTCTTCCTTATACAACTCCATTGTCTTCTGCGCCAATGCCTGTTTATCGTCTTTGTATTCTGCTTTTAATGCCTCTATTTTTGGCTGAAGTTGTGAAAGATTCTTCTGAGATTCTAACGCCCGTTTATTTAACGTCCACAACGCGCCTTTAATAACGATGGTAAGCAAAATAATCGCGACCCCTATATCGGGGATCATGTTATATAAAAAAATTAGAAGATTAAAAATCGGTTGATAAAAAATCGTTGTAAACATAGCTCCTTCTCAAACTTTTTAATTTAAATGTATTCTTTCTTCTTACGGGTTATCTACCCCGCCATCACTCCATGGATGGCATCGAAGAATCCTTCGAGACCCTTTGTGCAACCCTCTCACTATACCATATTTCTCTACCGCTTTATACGTATATTCAGAACACGTTGGATGAAATTTACATTGCCCATTCGGAACATAAAAACGCAAAGGCCCGTGATCAAGCGAGAGCGTTTTTTGGTACAACCGAATAGCAAGTAATATCAATTTACGCATACTACATGCAACCGAGCTTCTTTAAAGCAAACGAAAGCGTCTGTTTAATATCTTTATACTCTGCCTCCACCACAGTATTTTTTGCAACCACCACCACATCAATATTTTTCTTGAATTGAGATTTGTTTTCTTTTAAAACATCTCGTAATCGGCGTTTTATTTTATTTCTTACAACTGCTTTTTTGGATATTTTATTAGAGACAATAACCGTAGCTCTCGATTCCGCCTCGGTGTTTAATGCCGAGTAAACAACAAACAACGGAGTTTTAAACGAGCGTCCTTTTCGCAAAACACGCTTTATATCTTCTTCTTTGTGCAGTCGATGTTGTTTTTTTAACATAGAAAATCTGCTCTTCATAAGATACAAAACACCCCCAACAGGGGGCGCAATGAGTGTAAAAGCTTAAGCTGGAGTAAGTTGCTTTCGGCCTTTTGCTTTACGTCTCTTAAGGATATTTCTTCCTCCAGGAGAACTTGAACGCGCTCTAAATCCGTGAGATTTCGCACGTTTTCTTGTTTTTGGTTGATATGTTCGTTTAGGCATACGTCGGATCAAAGCTCCAGGTTACGCATTTTACAGAAGTAAAATACTTCACCTTTCACTTGCTCCTCCTTTTCAAAAAAATGCTTACTCGCCCAGAAGGCTGCGTCCACCATTTTTTTGAGATTGGAGAAGAACTCTTTTTTAATTACTTCCATCAAGCAGGAGCTACAATACCACACTCGATATGATTTAGCAACCCTTCCTATACAAGGGTTACACTCGCCACTGTAGCGCCGCTATCTTTTAGTCTCATCAATCGAACACCTTGGGTTGCGCGTTTAAGCACATTCACGCTTTTAAGTGGCAACCGAATAACCTGTCCTTTCGAAGAAACAATCACTAAATCTCCTTTTATCTCGATATTTTTATCATTCATCTCTTTTAACACCACTCTCGCAGAAACAATCGGACCGGTTTTCTTTGTAACATTGGCTGTTTTTATTCCAGAACCGCCGCGTTTCTGTACTTTATATTCCTTTGTATTGCTGCGCTTTCCATATCCGGTCTCGGTAACCACCAATAAATGATGCACCGATTCTTTTTCTTCTTCGCCATCTACCAAATCCATCCCAATAATACGGTCGTTTTCTTTTAACCTCATTCCTCGAACACCAGCGGCTGCACGCCCCATAGAACGGATATCAGCTTCATGGAACCGAATAGCTTGGCCTAAAGAAGACACCAGCATAATATCTTGTTTTCCTGTCGATGGCTTTACCCATTCGAGCTTATCCTCGCCTTTTAATTTTAATGCAATAAGCCCATTGGTTCGAATATTACTAAAGGCTTCCAGATCTACCCGTTTAATAACACCATTCTGAGTAACCATCACAAAAAACTTCTTCTTTTTCATGTCATCCACCGAAAGAATAGCCGAAACTTTCTCTGCAGGATGCAGCGACAAGAAATTTACAAGCGCCTGGCCTTTAGAGGTTCTAGAGGCAACCGGAACTTCATATCCATGTAACTGGAATACACGTCCGCGGGTGGTAAAGAACAATAGTTGCGAATGCGTGTTCGTGGTAAGAATTTTCTCTACCATGTCTTCCTCTTTTGTTGTTAACCCAATAACCCCCTTACCGCCTCGGCCTTGAGATTTAAATGTATCAGGCGAAAGCCGCTTTATATAGCCATCGCGGGTTAGCATAATAACCACATCTTCTTTTGGAATAAGATCTTCTTGGCTAAATTCTCCTATTCCAGTAGGAACAATCTCGGTTCGGCGATCTTCTCCATATTTTTCTGACAAATGCGCGATATCTTCTTTAATAATCCCCAACACCTTCTTTGCACTCGCCAAAATAGATTCTAAATCTTTAATAATCGCTTTTATTTCTTTTAATTCGTCTTCGATTCGTTTTCTTTCTAAGTTTGCTAGCTGATGAAGCCGCATATCCAAAATCGCATTCGTTTGAATTTCGGTAAACTTATACTTCTTCATTAATTTTTCTTTTGCATCTGGTCTGTCTGCGGAAGCACGGATCAGCTTGATAATCGCATCAATATGGTCTAATGCTTTTACCAATCCTTCTAAAATGTGTTCGCGTGCTTTTGCTTTTGCTAAATCATGCTCGGTTCGCCTTCGAATAACCTCTTTGCGGTGTTTTAAATATTCTTCTAACACCATTTTTAGCGTTAACACCCGTGGTTGAATACCATCAACTAACGCCAGCATGTTTACATGAAACTTGTCTTGCAACGACGTCATTTTATAAAGTTGATTCAAAACCTTCTGAGGATACGCGTCTTTCTTTAATTCTATTACAATATGCACGCCATCTTTATTCGACTCGTCTCGAAGCCCAGAAATACCTTCGAGTTTTTTGTCTCTCACCAAGGCTGCGATTTTTTCTATTAACGTAGATTTGTTTACTTGATACGGAATCTCGGAAACAACTATTCTGTGCTTGCCTTTTACCTCTTCTATTTCTGCTTTTGCACGAATAACAATCCCGCCTTTGCCGGTTGCATACGCCTGTTTAATGTCTGCGTTATTATAAATAATTCCGCCAGTAGGAAAATCTGGGCCTTTTAAATGCTTCATTAAATCTTCTACCGAGGCGTCTTTGTTTTCTATTAAACACGAAATAGCATTACACACCTCTCTCAAATTATGCGGCGGCACATTTGTTGCCATCCCAACAGCAATCCCTAATGTTCCGTTTACTAAAAAGTTAGGCAGCTTTCCTGGAAGTGGGCGGGGTTCATTTTGCGAGCCATCGTAATTTGGATGAAAATCTACCGTATCTTTTTCTAAATCCAACAATAATTCCTCTGCTATCGGCATTAACTTACATTCGGTGTACCTCATCGCCGCTGCTCTATCGCCATCCATCGAACCAAAGTTTCCTTGACCGTTTACCAAGGGGCTACGCATCGAAAAATCTTGCGCCATTCGAACCATGGCTTCATATACAGAAGAATCGCCATGCGGATGATATTTACCCAACACCTCACCAACCACGGTTGCAGATTTTCTAAATTTCGCTTGAGATTTTAAACCAATATCCCACATAGCATACAAAATTCTACGCTGAACGGGTTTTAAGCCATCGCGGATATCTGGTAACGCCCGAGACACAATAACAGACATGGCATAATCTAAATACGATGTCTGCATTTCTTCTACAATCGGCCGTGGCTCTACTTTTCCAATAGCGGTAAAATCGTCTACCTGGGCTTCTTCTTGTTTTTTCTTTTTAGCCATAAAATTATTACTAATCTTGTATCTTTACTATGTAGTGTCAACTCTGGATTAATACCTATTGTATAAACCTCTTGTTTGGAAAATTTCTAATTGCTCTAATTTCTAATTCACCTAATCAATACACCAAGCCTCAACAATGCACAGACCTGAATCATTGTTCATTGGTTATTGGGATTTGATTAGTAATTACTAATTAGATCAATTAGAAATTTTCATTGCCTTATTCACTTATTACTCTCCCAAATACTTTCTCTTCCATTTTTTTTAAATCCTCTTCGGTAACATCTTCCACTTTTATGCCTTTCACCTTTCCAGAAGCTGGCCATAACGAGGCCAAGGACCGAAACTCCTTCCCTATACTCTGAAACAACCCTGCTTTTTGCCCAGCCGCTACTTCACTATCAATCCGTTCGAAGGTTGTTCCTAAAGTAAGCAACCAGCCACCAATAATGGCTGCCGTAATAATCGCAACACACAACGCCATAACTGCATGCGCTGCACGAGCTGGAAATACTTTTTTCGTTTTTTTATCTTCTTTAAACATATCCCCATTGGCTACTATGGAAGCAGTTTGTAATAGACCGTCTCTTCTGCCGGCAAATCTTTGTGCGTAATACGTAATTTTTCTTCTGCCACCAAATCTTTTGCACCAACAGCTTTAAAGAACCCATCTACCTCGTCTCGTTTAGGTTTATACCCCTTAATGGCATAATCCATCGGAATAACAATCCTTGGTTCTATCTGGCTAATCACATCTGGTGCTTTTTTGGCATCTAATACATCGTGGCCACCTACTGGCAAGAGTAATACATCTACCCCTTCTATATACTCGAGTTGATAATTTGTAAGCCCACCAGAAATACCAGCACAATGCCCGATGGTTACTCCTTCGGCATTTACAACAAACAAATTCCCGGCTTTTCCGTCTACCCCATACACAAAAATCCCGTGAGATTCGTATTCTCCCGGAGAATCGATTAAAACAACTTTCTCTTCAGCAGGCTTTACTCTGGCTGTGTCTATAGAACCAAAACCAGAAGACAAAACAATGTCGGCTTTTAAGGTATTCTGCCTTAATCCGACATCTTCTCCATATGGATCTATAACAACAATTGTTTTATCTATTTGCAATTTAAAGCCACTCCCACCAATCCACTGTATAATCATATAAATACAAAATTGTACTTTTTTATTCAGTTTGATTCAAAGCAATAACTCATAAATAATACCACAGCAACTACCCTTGGTCAATCAAAAAACGGCGCATTTAAGCCGCTTTTTGTTTTTGTTTTTATATGATTGTAGAAAGAGCGTTTACATGTGCAAGTGTCATCGTTCCCTCTAGTATAAACGCGTGGTGAACCCAGAACAAAAGGGAATGATGAGCTTGGTGGACTCCACCAGTGTGGAGTCAGTGGAAAGCATTCATAGCCAGTATCACACGAAGAAAATTAATGAACCTGTCTCTCATTAACATCCTCCTTGTGGAGTTAGTAATAAATACCCCGAAATTCTTATGGCGATTGTCCGCCATTAATAGGTATATTTCCGCCAGGAAGATTTTGTTGAATGCTCCCTGGGATAAGCCCTGTATGAGAGGGTGTAGTTGGAGATGATGCTGCTTCTCCAGGTGCTGGCCGGAGAGCAGATGTTGAACCTTTATTACGAAGATTGGCGATTCTATCGACAGCATCCTTCGCACGATCTGATTTATCGTGCTTTTTTCGTCTATCTAACAAATCTTGTGTAGTAGTGTTCTTTTTTTGTGGTGTGTTGATGTCTGCCATATACCTAATAAAAAACTATTTCTTCTATTTTTGGGTGACCAAAACAAAAGAAATAGCTTTTCTGCATTACCTTAAAATGATTTTTCTGTTGTTTTTGGTTTTTGTTTTGGGCTTTTTTCAAAGCTCTATAGGTATTATAGCACGAATTTCAGACAAAATCAACCCTCATTAATTCTAATTAAACAAAGCTTATTGACAAAACCCCTCTAATTCGCTATTATATTCACGCATCTAGCGTCCTTTCGAGCCTCTCCAGCCGCCCTCTCGATTGTAAGGAATAAGCCATGCCAACCACACTGACCGCCGAACAGCTGCGAGCAGAAATCGTCACACTGCTTGCAGAAACTACGATACCCTACGAAGCCGACGACAGGTCTCCCTACTCCTACGGAGCTTGCTTCCAAGAAGGCCCCCACCTTTCGCTCTGGATCCACACATATCTCGCAAGGGCTGCTCCAGAGAGAATAGCAATGGGTGTCAGCTTTCTCACTCGGAATCCAACCAGTCAAGATGATCGTCCTGTCCCACACAGAGAGATCCTCATCAGCACATGTGCAGAAGAACTAAAAACACAGAGCTGGAACGGGAGGATTGCAGCTCTTCAGGCGCTTTCACGCATCCCGGGAGAGGAACCCGAAGCCCTGATTCGCAGCCACTCAACAGACGACCCCAGCAAATACGTGAAGAGAGAGGCGCTTCGATTGCTCAAAGATCGCGAGAAACCCCACGTAAATAGGGTCGATCTCCGCTCGATCTGCGAATTCTTGGTGCTGAAATCCAGTGCCGGCGAGGTGGTTGAACGTGCAACACTGGGCAATCCCGAGATGCTCCTCTACTTCCTCTATTGGACCCCAAAGGGTCAAGCACCAGACCTCCAATTGGCCCTTGCGGAAGCATCCTAGCAAACCGCAACGACCATCTTTCCAAACCAGCGAACCAACCTTATACTTCCTGACCGCGCCTTTCGTTACGAGTGCGGTCTTGTTTTTTACTAAAATCACAATAAACACCTATATTTTCCACTATTTCACCTTCACAGCCGCCGCCATTGACTTCATTTAGCATTTTTGATACAGTTGGCTTACTTTATACGTATTATATGTCTTGGTGCCTTTGCATCCAGACGCTGAAAGGCTCCACCTAAAAAGGGGCTTAACGGCTAATCTTTCTCCAGAATGGAAGGTTGTGCCTTCTATTTTTATTTTTTATGGCACTTATTATCCCCGCAAACGACAACAAGAACGACGAAATGGATGCGTTACTCGATAAACATCCACAAAAATTGCCTAATACGGGCGATGTTATTGATGGTGTTGTTTTATCAATAGGAAAAAACGAAATTTTAGTTGATATAAACGGCGTTCTAACAGGAATTGTACGAGGAAACGAACTCCAAGACGAAATGGGAGAGCACGAAACTCTTGAAACTGGCGATACCATTACCGTTACGGTTGTAGACAAAGAAAACGAACGCGGACTTATAGAACTATCACTTAAAGAAGCTATCCACCAGCGAGCATGGGACAACTTACGAGAACTCGAAACCGGGCGCGTAAAAGTTGCTGTTACGGTTGTAGACGCAAACAAAGGTGGTTTAATTGTTAAAGTCGGTGGTGTTATCGGGTTTTTACCGGTATCTCAGCTTACTACAGAGCATTACCCCCGAGTTGAAGGCGGTGATAAAAACAAAATTCTCGATAAACTCAAAAGTTTTGTTGGCCAAAAAATGGACGTAAAGGTAATTACCGTAGACGAACCAGAAGAAAAACTTATTGTTTCAGAAAAAGCCGCTTGGGAAGATGTCCAAAAAGAGCGAATCTCTCAATATACTGTAGGCGATACCGTAAAAGGTGTTATCTCTGGAATCGTAGACTTTGGTTGTTTTGTTAAATTCGGCGACGGATTAGAAGGATTGGTCCATATCTCAGAAATGGCATGGCAGCGAGTAGACAACCCAAGAGATATTGTAAAAGTAGGAGATGAAGTAAAAGTAAAAATAATCGAAATTAACGCAACTAAAATCTTCCTTTCATTTAAACAACTCGAAAAAGACCCATGGGCGCAGGTTGCAGACACCTACCATGTTGGCCAGTTGGTAAAAGGAAAAATTGTAAAAATAAACCCATACGGATTGTTTGTAGAACTTGGGGACCAACTTCAAGGTCTTTGCCATGTTTCTGAAATTACCGCAGATAAATCGGTGCCTGTAACAGAAAAAGTCCAAGAAGGCGGTGAATATGAATTCAAAATATTGAATATAGAACCAGAAAACAGACGAATCGGGCTTTCGATGAAAGAATTAGAAGAAACACCCGAGGAAACTAAGACAAACAGTGACAATGACTCAGACCAGACAGAAGAAGAATCAGACAAAACAAGTAAGGAAACAGACCCAAAGGACGCTAAAAAAGAAAAAGAATCTCCAGCTGAAAAAACTGCAGATGCGAAGGACGCCAAAGAAGAAAAGGCAGAAAAAGCCCCCGGTCACTCCGCTAAAGCTCCCCAGACACTTCCTACGAAAGGTCGGGACAAGCCGGACGGGGCAAGCGAAAAACCTAAAAAAGCTACTAAAAAAGCAGAAACAAAAGAGAAAAAGGAGACCGCAAAGAAAGAGAAGGCAAAAAAAGAGGATGCTAAAGAGTAATTCCTCCACATTGCTATTATCCTTCTCTCCCCCGTATACTATAAAGGTATTCTTCGTTAACATTTAAACTTAGTTTATTTATGTCTTTGGTAAAAAACATTGGAATTTTCATCATCGTGTTTGCGATATTTGCATTTGCACTCTCACGATACACCCCACAAGACGCAAAACCAGAAGACGTCTCTTTAAATGTTGTTGCCACTCAAATTATAGAAGGCACTGTCGAAAAAATAGAGATAGAACAAGAAAAACTCACCATCATCTTAAACGACGAAACAGAACACGTATCGCATAAAGAACCAGGTGAATCGCTTGCAACCACGCTTTCTAACTTTGGTGTCTCTGCAGAACAGCTGCGTGGTATAGAAGTAATTGTAAAACAAGATTCCGCATGGGTTGTATGGATGTCTGCATTATTGCCGTTCTTGGTACCAATTCTTCTTATTGGTGTGTTTATCTACTTTATGATGCGGCAAGTGCAAGGCGCTAATTCTAAAGCAATGAGCTTTGGGCAATCTACCGCTCGTCAAACATCTCCGAATGATGGCAAAAAGAAAAAAACCACATTTAAAGAAGTAGCTGGCGCAAAAGAAGCAAAAGAAGAATTGCAAGAAGTTGTAGAATTCTTACAAAACCCTCAAAAATTCTTAAGCCTTGGAGCAAAAATCCCTAAAGGCGTATTGCTTGTTGGGCCACCAGGAACCGGTAAAACACTTATTGCTCGCGCTGTCGCAGGCGAAGCCGGAGTACCATTCTTCCATATTTCGGGTTCTGAATTTGTAGAAATGTTTGTTGGAGTTGGTGCAAGCCGTGTGCGAGATTTATTTAGAAAAGCTAAAAAAAGCGCGCCCTGTATTGTGTTTATGGACGAAATAGACGCAGTCGGCCGCCAGCGTGGAACAGGGTTAGGTGGCTCGCACGACGAAAGAGAACAAACCTTAAACCAAATTTTAGTAGAAATGGATGGGTTTGATACAGAAACCAATGTTATTGTAATAGCCGCAACCAACCGGCCAGATGTATTAGACCCAGCCTTACTACGGCCAGGTAGATTCGACAGACGAGTAACCTTAGACTTACCAGATATTAGCGAACGCGAACAAATCCTAAAAATTCATGCAAGCAATAAACCACTCGAAGAAAATGTAGATATCAGAAAAATAGCAGAACGTACTCCCGGATTCTCTGGTGCAGACCTAGAAAACTTACTCAATGAGGCAGCTATCTTTACCGCAAGAAAAAACAAGAAAATTATTACAATGGAGGAATTGCTGCCAAGTATAGAAAAAGTAATCCTTGGCCCAGAAAGAAAAAGTCGTGTTATTTCTGACAAAGAAAAAAAGATAACCGCCTACCACGAAGCGGGTCACGCGCTTGTAGGCCACCTTCTTCCAAATACCGACCCAGTACATAAAATTTCTATCATCCCTCGCGGAAGAGCTGGCGGCTACACCATGAGCCTTCCATCGGAAGATAAATACTTCCATTCTAAATCCGAGTTTATCGACGAACTCGCAATGATGTTAGGTGGCTATGCTGCAGAAGAAATCTTCTTTGGAGATATTACCACCGGTCCATCAAGCGATTTACAGCGTGCAACCAAAACCGCCCGCAATATTGTAACCCGCTACGGAATGAGCGATAAACTGGGGCCTCGAACATTTGGTAAAAAAGAAGAAATGATATTCCTAGGAAAAGAAATGGCAGAAGAAAAAGACTATAGCGAAGAAACCGCCAAATCTATCGACGACGAAATATCTGCATTAGTAGAAGAGGCATTAAAGACTGCTAAAAAGATTATTACCGAGAAAAAGCCAGTTATGGAAAAGGTCGTAGCGGCATTGTTAGAAAAAGAAACCCTAGAAAAAGAAGCCTTCGAAGATCTCCTAGTCTAAGTTATTCCCTCTCCTAATAGAGGAGAGGGTTAGGGAGAGGTATCAATTCATATATAAAAAAAGACGCCCATTGTGGCGTCTTTTTTGTCCCCTCCTTTAGAAGGAGAGGTGACTCCCGCAGGGAGTCGGGGTGGTCTACATCATTTTTTAAACAAAAAGAAA